>JBFEXY010000021.1:0-16621 GCA_041562415.1 Woeseiaceae bacterium | reverse complement strand
TCCGGATGGCGTGGTCCTGGCACAAAAAAGTCGGTAAAGTAGATAAAAAATTGACTAAGTTCTGTAAAAATCGTCGATTTTGCCGATAACGTCGCTTATAGTAATTAATTCCATCGCTTCCGGGTGCCGTACGCGCTGGCCCCATCGCAGGTCGGTCACGTGCCTGCCGAGATAACGCTGCACGGCATCCGGGTAACGATTGACGCAGAGGTCGCGCGACAGGTACGGGCCGGTGCGATCCGGGTTCGATGTGGCGTACAGGCCGATGACCGGCGTTCCGGCGGCGGTGGCCATGTGCGCCGGACCGGAATCCGGACAGACCACGACATCGGCGGCGGCGATCAGCGCGAACAGTTGTTTGAGCGACGTCTGACCGACCAGGTCGCTCGCGCCCGCCTGCTGCGAGATGATGCGCGCATACTCTTTTTCCAGCGGTGAGTTACCACCGGTCAGGACCACATTCGCCTGCAGCCTGTCGCGCAGATGTCGCGTCACTGTGACGAAATGTTCGACCGGCCAGTTTCTGAAATTGCGGCTGCGCTGGCTGCTGCAGGGGCTGATGACGACTGTTCTTTGCCTGGCATATTCCGCGGCAAAGGCCTGCTCGGATTCGCCAATCGGGATATCCCAACGCAAGTCCGTCGGCTGTGCGCCGATATAACGAGCGAAACCCATCATTGCCTCGAGTGCGTGTTCGCCCTGGACGGGGGGGATTCGCTCGTCGGTAAACAGCCATTGAAAGTCGCGAGCGCGTGCCCTGTCGAATCCGATTCGCACGTCGGCAGGAATCTTGCGACAGAGCAGGTTGGCGCGCATGGATGCATGCATGCAAAGCGCTGCGTCGAACCGTCTGCCCGCCAGTTGCCGCCCGACGTCGCGATACGCATCCCGACCTTTGGCTTTATCGAAGGTGATAAACTCGATGTCTCGTATGTCGCCCATGAGGCTCGCTTCGGTCTTACCGATAAGCCACGTGACGCGGGCGTCGGGCCAGTTATCCTGAAGATTGCGTATTACCGCGAGCGCGTGGCAGGTGTCGCCGATCGCCGAAAGCCGAAGAATGCAGATATCTTCGGGCGCAGAGTTTGCGAACAAGTGAGACAAGTCGATAACAAGGGACGGAACCGTTGACCGAAACCGTCGAGAAGACCGCGACCGGCGCCATCCTATACGATAAGGCCATCATCAACCAGATATCCGAAGATCGCTTCGAGCCGTCGGGGTGGTTGCATTCAGAGCCGCTGACGGGATCGCACGGCTCGGGCGGCCGCGGCAATACGATGTTCGTCGGCAATATTCCGCGGCAGTTCGTGCTGCGTCACTTCATGCGCGGCGGACTGATCGGCAAGCTGGTTCGCGACCGTTACGTCTGGACCGGCGAGGACAACACGCGGGCATTCGTCGAGTGGCGCCTGCTTGCAAAACTCGCGGTCAGCAACCTCCGGGTACCGAGGCCGGCCGCCGCCCGTTACTGCCGTCACGGGCTGACTTACACGGCCGATATCATCACAGTTCGCATTCCCGAAGTGCACCCGTTGTCGGAATACATCGCGCTGCGGTCCCGCGACGAGGCATTCTGGCATGCTACCGGCGCGTCGATCCGTGAGTTCCACGCCTGCGGCGTTTATCACGCGGATATGAATGCGTACAACCTGCAGATCGACAGTGCGGGGAGGCTGTGGATGCTCGACTTCGATCGCGGTCGACTGCTGCCACCGGGTGCCTGGCAGCAAAAGACGCTGGGCCGGCTGCATCGTTCGCTCGTCAAGATAAAGACCCTGGACCCCCGCGTGCACTTCGACGAAGGCAACTGGGAAACGCTTCTCGAAGGTTATTTCAGTGAGTCCAGGTCAGCGTAGTAGTCGGCGTAACCTTCCGGCAGATTCTTGAACTTGCGGTGTATCCAGAAGTACTGTTCGGGGCAGCTGCGAATATGGTCTTCGAGCACGCTAATGTACTTCCTCGTATCCTCGACAGGATCGTCGCCGGGGAAGTCCGGCAGTGGCGGCAAAATGGTATGCAGATAGGTGCCGTCGTCGAGCCGCCGCGGGAAGAACGGCAACGTAACTGCACCGCCGAGGCGCGCGAGGGTCGATGTCGCGGTCGTGTGCATTGCGGGAATGCCGAAGAACGGGATGACCGCAGCGCCTTTGCGATCGTAGCTCTGGTCCGGTGCGTACCAGACCGGCCGCCCCTTGCGTAGCTTGCGCACCATTTTCTTGATATCGCGTTTCTCGATCGTCTCGTCCGCCGATCGTTCACGCCCGGTGCGCTGCAGTTCCGTGATGAATTCGCTGCGGTTCCTGCGATAGACCGCGTCGAAAGGCGGGCAGTTCATCGCAAGCAGCCGCCCGGAAATCTCCAGCGTCGTAAAATGCGCGCTCAGCAAGATAACGCCCTTGCCACTGTCGAGCGCCTGTTGCAGATGATCGAGGCCCTCGAGGCGCGCGATTTTCGCATGGGTTTCGTCGCTGGCCCAACGGCCCAGCCCCATCTCGATCACCGACATGCCGAGCGCCTCGAAGTGCCGCGCCGCCAGCGCGTTCCGCTCCTGCGGTGTCAGATCGGGAAAACAGAGCTCTATGTTGCGTCGGACGATGGCACGGCGGCTGCCCGCAAGCCGCTCGGCAATCCTGCCGAGACCCCGGCCAATGGCGAGCGCCGCAGCGTGCGGCAGCAGGCACACCAGGCGCAGCGCGGCCATGCCAAGCCATGTCGGCCAGTAACGGGGAGTCCAGAACTGATGAAGTGGCTTGCGGTCGTCGCTCATTCAGGGGATGAGCTTAAGCGAAAATTGCTATCGGGCCCTACTTTTTATTCCGACATGCCGTCGACGTAGTCGTCGCTCTTGTCGTCATCCTTCTGCGCGACGGCGGGCTCCGTCTCGTCGACCGGCGCCTCGACGGTTGCGATGCCGACGTGAAACGCGGCGAAACCCGGCATCACGACCTGGTTGCGCGCCATGCCGATAATGCGTCCGGAATACGGCGATCGTACTTCGCTGCGCGCATTGCTCATGGGGTCGGTAATGGTGCCGAGCAGGTCACCCTCCTGCACGGAGCTGCCGAGGCTCACGTCGGCGAGGAGTATGCCGCCGCTGTCGGCGCGCACCCACGACGACCGGTAATAGACGGGCTCCGGGTCGCTCCAGAGACGCAGCTTGCGCTGCATGCCGATGGTGCTGATCAGTGTCTCGATACCCTTGACGCCGTGTTTGACTTCATTGAGCTCGAGTACCGACGGTCCGCCCGCCTCAAGCGTTACGGCGGGTATTCCAGCCTGTGTCGCCGCATGCCGCAACGTACCGACTGCCGGCGTGCTGTGCAGTATCACCATGCCGCCGAGGCCCTGCGTCAGCGTCACGACGTCGGGATTGCGCAGGTCTGCCCGGATCTGCGGCAGGTTCGCTCGCTCGAACGAGCCCGTATGTAAATCGATGAGCGCATCGCAATGCGCGATGACGTTGATGAAAAACGAGTGCGCGATGCGAGCCGCTGCACTGCCGGTCGGGTTGCCGGGGAAATAGCGATTCAGGTCGCGGCGATCCGGCAGGTAGCGCGAACCGCGCCGGAAGCCCTGTACGTTGACGATGGGCACCCCGATGATCGCGCCCGACAGCTTGTCCGGGTTGATGTCGTGCAGTACCCGGCGCACCATCTCGACACCGTTGAGTTCGTCGCCGTGCACGGCTGCCGTAAGACACAGGTTTGGCCCCGGCAGCGCGCCGTTGATGGCGAGGACAGGTGTAGATACCGGCACGCCTTCGAAGAGTTCGGTTGCCGACCAGGACAGTCGCATGGAGGAGCCAGGCTGAATCTCGGCACCGAGGAGCTGGAGCGGTTCCGCCAGCCCTTCCGCCGCCGTGACGGCTTCCGCGAGCGGCACGTCATGCGCATGATTCGGTACGGCCTCGACAAACTCCTCGACCGCGGCTGCCACTTCGCTGGAACGCGAGTCGGCATCCTCTGTCGTATCGTCACGGATGTCGGTGCCGTTGTCTGCAGGATCGACGGCGACCTCGCCCGCCACGGACCAGCCGCTGCCGCACGCCAGCAGCAAGCCGACGACCAGCGAAATCAGGGACATTTTGAGCGGTTGAATGGTCATGATCGGGATCGGGCGTTAGGGCTGCCGGAGCGCGGCGATTTGCCGCGGCCGGCAAAGCTCATTAGCATCGCCGACAATACAAGAGATTCCTTATTTTTTCTGTGAACTAATCAATAATTTGCGATTGAAACTTGAACTGAACTAAATGGCAAGAAAAAGTCGATTTTTAGCGCTCTTACTGCTGTATCTGGGCTTTGCAGTGCTGCCTGCCCATGCGGAGGAGACCTTTCCGCTCCCCGAAGAATTACAGCCCGACGTGGATTTCTGGGTGTCAATATTCACCCGTTACAGCACCGGCGAGGGAGTTTTGCACGACAATCGCAATCTCGCGGTGGTGTATGAGCGCATCGATATGCCCACCGGCATCAGCCGCAAGGAGCGCAATCGGCGCGTCAAGAAACGCCGCGATGCGCTGATTCGTGTTCTGCAAAGGCTCGCCGATGGCAAACGCGACAACCTGAGCGCAGAAGAGGCACGCGTCCTCGCGCTGTGGCCCGGGGACGTCAGTAACGACACGCTCCGCGCCGCGACCAAACGCATACGCTTTCAGCAAGGCCTGGCCGATCGCTTTCGTGAAGGCCTGCGGCGATCGGGGCGGTGGCGCGATTTCATTGAAACCGAATTTACCGCGCTGGGCGTGCCGCTCGAACTGGCGGCGCTGCCGCACGTTGAATCCTCTTACAATCCGGACGCGCGTTCACACGTGGGTGCGTCCGGTATCTGGCAGTTCACGCGAAGTACCGGCCGGCGTTTCATGCGCGTCGATCACGTGATCGACGAGCGCAATGATCCGTTCGCGGCAACGCGCAGTGCCGGCCAGCTGCTCGCCTACAATTATTCCATTGCCGGCAACTGGCCGATGGCGATCACCGCCTACAATCACGGCCTCGCCGGCGTCAGACGGGCCCAGCGTATTTACGGCGACACCGCCTACGTCGACATCTTCCGCAACTATAACGGCCGCACCTTCGGCTTCGCCTCGCGCAATTTCTACCTCGCGTTTCTTGCCGCAAAGGAAGTCGATCAGAATCCGGAGCGCTACTTTCCCGGCGTGGTCCGCGAATCGCCGACCGCGTATGCCGAGCTGAAGCTGCCGGACTACATACCGGCAGACGACCTGGCGAGCGAGCTGGGCGTGTCGCCGCGGTACATCGCCAAGCACAATCCCGCGCTGCAGCCCACGGTATGGGAGGGCAGCAAACACCTGCCGCGCGGCTACACCGTGCGTTTGCCCGCTGCCATGATGCAGGACCCGGCAGCTACGCTGCTGGCGTCAGTGCCGGAGGACAGGTGGCATGCAGAGCAGCTGCCGGACCTGTTTCATACCGTGGCGCGCGGCGATACCTTGTCGGAGATCGCCGACCGTTACGATACGAGGGTGTCGACGCTCGTTGCGCTGAACGGTCTCGGCAGCCGCCACCGGATCCGGGCCGGGCAGAAGCTGCGGCTGCCGGCCGCGGGCCCGGCACCCGAAGTGGTCGCGGTGGCGAGCGCCGTCCCGGCCCGGCCAGAGCCGGAGCCGGTAGAGCCGGAAGTGGTCGTGGAAGAGGTGCCCCAGGTCGAAGAGCAGGAGCCCGCGGCGCTTGCCGGCGACCTCGCCGCTACCGTCGCCAGCACCGTGCAGACCGCGTTGTTATCCGATCCGAGCGATTACACGGTGGCGGAAGACAACACGATCGAGGTGCAGCCACTGGAGACGCTCGGCCACTACGCGGACTGGCTGGGTCTGCGGACGCAGCGCCTGCGCGACATAAACGGTTTCGCGTTCCGCACGCCGGTCGAGGTCGGGCAACGGATAGAACTGGAATTCAGGGACGTCGACGTCGCCAAGTTCGAGAATCTTCGCGTCGCCTATCACCGCAGCCAGCAGGACAGCTTCTTCCGCAAGCACATCATCACCGGCGTCCGGGAGCACACGATTCGCAGCGGGGAGTCGATATGGATCCTGTCCTTGCGCGAGTACGATGTGCCGATCTGGCTGTTCCGGCAGTACAACCCGGGGCTGGATCTGGACAGGATTACGCCCGGTATCACGGTCCGGTTCCCGGTACTGATGGCGACCGAGCAGTCCTGATGTACGATCGCATGCGACTGACCGCAGTAAAGGTGCTGCCCCTGTTGTTGCTCACGATTGCTGCCGCCGCGTGGTTCAACGAGGTGCAGCAGGGAGGGCCTTACGTACTGCGCAACCTGTTGCCGCCAGCCTTATTGCTGTTGCTTGCGGCGATCACCGTATGGCGCGGCGGCGGTAAATGGACGGGCAGCGGCTGGCGCTGGCCACTGGGGCTCGTCGGTTTTGCGATTCCTGCGCTCGGCCTGTCCGTCTACCTGCACTACGCTTATTCGGTGAACCTGAACGGGATGTTCGATAATGCGGAGCAACCGGCGCGTGTATTTCGCTTCCTGCCTGCCTATACACTGGTCGCGGGCGGCATTGGTTTCAGCATCGGCTGGATTGTGGGCAGGAACGTTTGATGTGACGCGGCTCTTTTTTCGGGACAGATAGTTTTGTTAACCTTTGCAGCAGAACTGTCCAGAGACTCATGTATGGCGGGACGGCTGCAAATACTCTGTGCTTTGAGCGCGCTCTTGCTGGCGGCGAGCGTCGTGCCCGGCCTGCATGGCGATGCCCGGGCGACCGACTTCCCGATTGCTGACAAGGTGGTGGTCGAGAAGGCCAGTCGGAAGCTGCATCTGCTCAAGGGTGGCGTCGCAATCCGCAGCTTCGATATCGCGCTCGGTATCCGGCCGGTCGGCGACAAGGAGAAAGAAGGCGATTTCAAGACGCCCGAAGGTAACTATCTTCTGGACGCGAGGAATCCCGACAGCGAATATTTTCTTGCCATCCACGTGTCCTACCCGGATTCGCGGGACCGGGCCGAGGCTCGCAAGAAAGGTGTGGACCCCGGCGGCGCAATCATGATTCATGGTCAACCCAACGACCCGACACGGTCAGAGGCGTATTATCGGACGCAGGACTGGACGAACGGCTGTATTGCCGTATCCAACTCGGACATGATCGATATATGGCTGATGACGGCCGAGAATACGCCGATCGAAATACGTCCCTGACGCCCACGACAAGGCTGAAATCGCATGACCGAATCCTCTACGGTTGACGCCGAGGTATGGCCGGAAGGCAGCCTCGAAGTTCTGTCGCAGTTCGAAGTCGACCAACTCCGCGGCAGTGGAGAAGGAGGCCTCTATCCGCTGCTGCGCCGGTGCATGCTCGCCGTCCTGAATTCTGGCAGCCAGATGGACGACACGCGCGCGGTGCTCGAACGTTTCAGGGATTTCGAGGTCGGCTTTATCCAGCAGGACCGGGGTGTAAAGGTGTCGTTGACCGGTGCACCGCCTGACGCATTTGTCGACGGCAAGATGATCCGCGGTATTCGGGAACTCCTGTTCGCCGTGCTGCGCGACATCGTCTTCACACGAAATGAAATCGTTGACGACGCGCGCTTCGACCTTCGCACCAGCGGCGGGACAACCAATGCGGTTTTTCACATCGTTCGAAACGCGAGGCTGTTGCTGACGCCGGCGTCGGTCAACATCGTGGTGTGCTGGGGCGGGCATGCCATCAGTCGCGAGGAATACGACTACACCAAGCTTGTCGGCTACGAACTCGGTCTCCGTGGCATGAACGTGTGCACGGGCTGCGGGCCGGGCGCGATGAAGGGTCCGATGAAGGGCGCGACTATCGGTCATGCCAAGCAACGCATTCGCGACGGCCGCTACATCGGCATTACGGAGCCCGGGATCATTGCAGCCGAAGCGCCGAATCCGATCGTTAATTCGCTGGTCATCATGCCGGACATGGAAAAGCGCCTCGAGGCCTTCGTACGCGTGGGTCACGGCATCGTGGTATTCCCTGGCGGCGTGGGGACGGCGGAGGAAATTCTCTACCTGCTGGGCGTGTTGTTACATCCGGACAACGCGTCCCAGCCAATGCCGATGGTAATGACCGGGCCGGCGTCGGCGGAAACGTATTTCCGGCAGATCGACGAATTCGTCGGACAGACGCTGGGCGAGGAAGCGCGGAAACGCTATTCCATTATTATCGACGATCCGGCCGGGGTCGCAAGGGAGATGGCGCGGGGGCACGAAGCGGTTCACGAATTCCGCAGGGAACACGGTGATGCCTATTACTTCAACTGGAGGCTGGTGATCGACCGCAATTTCCAGGAACCATTCACCGCAACCCACAAGTCCATGACCGCGCTCGATATCAACGAGGGCTCGAAACCGCACGAGCTTGCTGCCAACCTGCGGCGCGCGTTCTCGGGCATCGTGTCCGGCAACGTGCGCGACGACACCGCGGCCGCGATCGAGGAACACGGCCCCTTCGAAATCAATGGTTCGGCGAGAATCATGGCACTGATGGACGATCTGCTGGCTTCGTTTGTCGAACAAAAACGCATGAAGATTGCCGCCGGCAGCTACAGGCCCTGCTATCGCATTCTGAGCTAAAGTTCATGACCGGTCCCGTTGATTAAGTAAAAAACGGGCGCAAGCGTCTGAAAATTATGTGAAAAACGCAATACTGCACTGTGATGCAGTTCCTGTGCATTCGCGCTAATTAGACATAGGATTTTGCAAAAGGACTGCCCGAGCAAGCCGATGCCAGACAGCAAACACATGAGATGGGTGGACGACTACGCAACGGATGCGAAGTCGAAAGCCGACAAAGCGGAAACGACGCTAAGCCCGCCGGAGCCGGCGGCGAACGATGCCGATGGCTGGCAACAGTATCGGCGCTGGATCACCAAGGCGCCTGCACCGCGTGGCCGCCGCGTAGGGATCGATCCGTCGCTCTATACGTGGAAGGGCTATCGCAGCTGGAGCGAGCAGGTGAAGCGAAACTGGACGGACGGCGAGGACGAAAGCTGATTTCTCGAACGCTGCGATATTGAATAACGAAACGCCGACACCATGTCGGCGTTTTTGTTGGTGAGTCCGGCGCCATTTCGAGCGGTGTTACTGTGACGCCCGACACCGGCTAAACCGGTACTGTGTCTTGTTTTCGAGCATTGCACTGTGCCCCGGAAAACTTTCAAAAAAAGCTGTGATCTGCCTCACGGAGGCAATCCGGTTGCGCCCCTATAGTGATGCCAACACTGCTCGTTGCCAACGGATTTGCGAAGACAGTATGTCAAGGAAGCACAAAGAAAACGAAGTGCCGCTCGTTACCCTCAAGAACGAGTCGTCGCGCCAGCGCTGGGAAATGTTCCATCGAGCGATCGCCCACGCAAAGGAAACCAATGACGCAGCTATCGTCGAAGCCGATCTGGGTGCAGACGAGGGAAACAGCGGCGGCCCCCTTCTGACTATCGTACGCTGACGGTAGGCAGGGAACATTCATTGGAACGGATTCTGCAATGGCTTGATGATCTCGACGACCTGTACGGCGTTGCGGGCCTTCTCGCCGAGCGTGTGCGACGCCTCGCCTGGAACTTCCTGAAAGCGTTCACTTTGCTCTCCGTCGGTGCATGCGGAATGCTTGCCGCATTTAAAGAGCCGCCCCTCGGCCTGGCCATCGCGATCCTGCTATTCGTATTCCTGCTCTACCGCAGCGCTACCCAGCCCGGGTTCGCTTCCCGCAGTCGCCGCGCGCCCGCTTGAATGAAACCCTTGCGCAGCCTTGAAATGAGGCTGTAAACCCCAATCGTCTGAGCCTCGGGGCCGTCGCCCGGCGGCCGGTCGGTTACTACATCGGAGAGGCAAGATTGAGCACCAAAGAATCCCGGGAGACGCTAGGTTTCCAGGCGGAAGTACGTCAGCTGCTGAAGCTGATGATTCACTCCTTGTACAGCAACAAGGAGATATTCCTTCGAGAGCTGATCTCGAACGCGTCGGACGCCGCAGACAAACTTCGTTTCGAAGCGCTCGCCGCGCCGGAACTGCTCGGTGACGATGCCGAGTTCGGGATCCGCGTTGCCTGCGATAAGGAAGCTCGTACGATCAGCGTATCCGATAACGGCATCGGCATGTCTCGCGACGAGCTGGTGGACAATCTCGGCACCATTGCGCGTTCCGGCACCGCGGAATTCCTGAGCCGCATGACCGGCGACGAAAAAGAGGATGCCCGGCTGATCGGTCAATTCGGTGTTGGTTTCTATTCGGCGTTTATCGTTGCCGATCGAGTCGTGGTGGAAACCCGGCGGGCGGGCCTGCAAGCTGGCGAGGGTGTGCGTTGGGAGTCCGACGGGCAGGGCGAGTTCACGGTAGAGACCGCCGAAATCGAAAACCGCGGCACGCGGGTCACGCTGCACCTCAAGGACGGCGAGTCGGAATTCGCCGAGCCCATGCGGCTCGAAAACCTGATCCACAAGTATTCGGACCACATCGCTTTCCCGGTAACCCTCGCTGGAGCCGGAGAAGGAAGCGAGGACAAGGTCGTCAACTCTGCAACCGCGCTCTGGACCCGTCCCCGGTCGGATATTTCGGACGAGGAATACAAGGAGTTCTACAAGCATCTGTCGCATGACTTCGCGGATCCGTTGCGCTGGAGTCACAACCAGGTCGAAGGAAAGCGCGAATACACCAGCCTGCTCTACATTCCGGCAAATGCGCCGTTCGATCTCTGGAATCGCGAGGCGCCGCGTGGACTGAAGCTTTACGTGCAGCGCGTCTTCATAATGGACGATGCCGAGCAGTTCCTGCCGCTCTACCTGCGCTTCGTCAAGGGCGTTGTCGACTCGTCCGACCTGCCGCTCAACGTGTCCCGCGAGCTGCTGCAGCAGAATCCCGACCTGCAGGCGATGCGCGGCGCGCTGACGCGGCGCGTGCTGGACATGCTTGCAAAAATGGCTGCCGGGGAGGGGGACGACTACGGCAATTTCTGGCGCCAGTTCGGTCCGGTAATGAAGGAGGGACTGATCGAGGATCCGGGCAACAAGGAGAAGCTGTCGCGGCTGCTGCGCTTTGCGACCACGCATGGCAAAGGAGTCGACCAGGACCAGTCGCTCGATGACTACGTATCGAGGATGCAGGACGGCCAGGACCGGATCTATTACCTGCTGGCCGACAATCATTCCACGGCGATTGCCAGCCCGCATCTCGAACAACTGCGCAACAAGGATATCGAGGTCCTGCTGCTGACCGACCGCATCGATCCGTGGCTTGTCGATGCCCTGCGTGAGTATGATGGGAAGGAACTGGCCGACGTGGCCCGGGAGGACCTGAGCCTTCCGGAGGGCGACGGCGTTATCGCCCAGGATGTCGCCAACGAGCAGCACAAGCCGCTGCTCAAGAAGATCAAGCGTGTTCTCAAGGATCGCGTCGAGGCCGTCAACGTCAGCCGCCGCCTCGTCGACTCACCCGCCTGCGTCGTGGCTGGCGAGGGAGACCTGAATCCGAGCCTGAAACGCATGCTCGAGGCGAGCGGACAGAGTCTGCCGGAGACCAGGCCGATACTGGAGGTAAACGTCGAGCATCCGCTGGTCGAGCGATTGTCCACAGAGTCCGACGAAGAGCGATTCAGCGCCTTGTCGAACGTCCTGCTCGATCACGCATTGCTGGCCGAAGGCAGTCAAATCGAAAATCCTGCCGAATACGTGGCGCGCATGAACCGGTTGCTGCTCGAGCTTGATTCTGCGACGGGCGCCAAGTAAAAGGAGTCCCCGATGACCAGCGAACATCCCAGCGACAAAGAATTGCGGTCCAGGCTCAGCGACGAGCAATACCGGGTAACGCAGCAGAAAGGAACCGAGCGCGCTTTCACCGGCGAGTATGTCGATCACAAGGCCGACGGTACGTACCGCTGCGTGTGCTGTAACGCGGAACTATTCAGTTCCGCGCACAAGTATGACTCCGGGTCGGGCTGGCCGAGCTTCTGGTTGCCATTGGCCGGAGAAGCAGTCAGGACAAACGTCGATGCGAGTCACGGCATGATCCGGCAGGAGGTCGTGTGCAGCCGCTGTGGTGCACACCTCGGGCATGTGTTCGAAGACGGCCCGAAACCCACGGGACTGCGCTATTGCATCAATTCGGCATCACTGGACTTTGCGGCCGGTTCGTCCGGCGCCCCTGACAATCCCCACGACAAAGGCGAATCACAATGACATCACGCATACTTCTCTTCGTGCTCCTGGCAGCGTTAACCGCATGGGGCTGCACGCCTGAGGAAGCTACCAGTAAGTCCGGCGAATCCGAGGCGGCAGCCGACGAAGCGGCCGGGACGAGCGCCGCCGAGGAAGTCGAGATCACGCCAGGACTGACGATGAGAAGGCTCAAGAACGGCTATGGTCGGTCAGCGGTCGCCGGAGACCTCGCGTCCGTGCACTATACCGGCTGGCTATACGACGAGAACGCCCCTGACGGTCGTGGTAAGAAATTCGACAGTTCGGTGGATCGTGGGCAGCAATTCCAGTTCCCCCTCGGCGCAGGCCGGGTCATAAGGGGCTGGGACGAAGGAGTCGTCGGCATGCTCATCGGGGAGAAGCGCGAACTCAGGATTGCGCCCGAACTCGGCTACGGCAACCGCGGAGCGGGTTCGGCGATCCCGCCCGGCGCAACGCTGTTGTTCGAAGTGGAGCTGACGGGACTGCGAGGCCCCAACGACGAATAGGCGTCGTCAGGTCCCGGACTTCTTTAGCTGCAGCTCCCTGGCCTGACCGATCCAGTCTTCCCGGTAGATCCGGGTGCTGAACCCTTTGAGGCGCTGTGCAACGCGGTCGATATCGTATTCGGTCATCTCCGCGATCTGGTGATAGCGGAAGATGCCGAGTTCGTTGAGCGTCTTTTCGATCGCGGGCCCTATCCCCTTGATGAGCCGCAGGTTATCGCGGAGACCGCCGGGCTCCCGGTCGTGCAGGTCCGTGACGTCCGCGGTCGCGGCCAGGGCCTCCGGCTCGTCGTCAGGCTCGTCGAGCGGTTCGTCGTCTGAGTAATCGTCCGTCTCGTCGCCGTCGTCAGCCGCATCGTCCGCCAGCGCTTCCAGCGGTGCTGAGGCGGCGTCGGGTTCATCGATCGTTTCTTCGATACCGGTCTGCGTTATGCTCGTCGGATCGTTGGAAGCGTCCAGCTCGTCGCCGAGTGCATCCTGGTCCACAGGCTCGATGCGTGTTTCTCCCGCATCAGCTGCGCGTTCGAGTTCGTCGATGCGGGCCCGTGCCGAATTGAGCTCTTCGTCCAACTGCTTCGCTTCGGCGTCACGCTCCCTGAAACGTTCGATCAGTGGTGGTAGACGGTTCTGCCAGTTTTCGAGCTCCCGGCTCAGGTGGAAGATCTTTTCGTCCTTTTCCTGCAGCGCAGCCTGCGTCGAGTTGCCACGTTCCTCGTTCGACTTCATTTCCGACTGCAGTTGCTCGCGTTGCCTGACCGCCCGCTCGAGGCTCGAGCGCATTTCCTTAAGCTCGCGCTGCAGCTGGTCGCGGCGCTCGAACGCCTCCTTCAGCGCGTCAGAGAGTTCGCGCGCCCGGTTGGTCGCGTCCTTGCCCGAGGCTTGCAGCTGGCTTATCTGCTCCATGAGCGTCTTGTTCTGCTCGAGAAGACGTTCGTGCTCGGTGCGCTGAGCTTCGAGCTGTCGCTGCCAGCCTTCGTTGACCGCTACTTTCTCCTGTGCGCAGCGCTTGCTCCTCGTGATCCAGCCGATCACGGCCCCGACCGCAATGGATCCTGCGACGAATGCAATGAATGCGGTAGTGATATCGGGCATGGCTCAGTCCGTATTGGTTATCCCTAGGAGGCCAGTCGCACGCGGTCCATTTCGGCGAGTACTTCGCGAATCTGCTGCAGGGCCCAGTCAATTTCCTGTTTTCCGATCACGAGCGGCGGCGCCAGGCGTACGACCGTCTCATGGGTCTCCTTGCTCAACAGGCCGCGGTCCATCAGTGCTTCGCACACGGCTCTCGCAGTACCGTGTGACCGTTCGATTTCCATGCCGACGAACAGGCCGCGGCCACGGATTTCCCGGATCAGCGGACTGTCGATCTTGCGCAGCCCCGCCATCAGGTAATCGCCGAGTTCCGCGCTTCTCTGCGGCAAACCGTCTTCGACCAGTATGTTCAGGGATTCCAGGCCGATTGCAGAACCCAGCGGGTTGCCGCCGAAGGTGCTGCCGTGATCGCCGGGCTTGAACACGTCCATGACGTCCTTTCTTCCCAGGAACATGGAAACGGGGAAGATCCCGCCACCGAGTGCCTTGCCCAGGATCAATCCATCGGGCTTGACATGCTCATGTTCGCAGGCGAGTAACTTGCCGGTCCGACCGAGGCCGGTCTGGATCTCGTCGGCGATGAGCAGCACGTTGTGCTTGCGGCAAAGTTCGGCCGCTGCCTGCAAGTAGCCTTCCGGTGGCACGATTATGCCGCCCTCACCCTGGATGGGTTCGACAAGAAAAGCGGCGGTGTTTTCATTGATCGCCGCGTCGAGCGCATCGATGCTGCCATACTCGACAATCTTGAAACCGGCAGGAAACGGACCGAAGCCGGCCTTGTACTGAGGCTCGTCCGACATCGCAATGATGGTCGTGGTGCGCCCGTGGAAGTTGCCGCTGCAGGCGATGATCTCGGCTTTGTTGTCTGCAACACCCTTGACCGTATAGGCCCACTTGCGGGCGGCCTTGATCGCGGTCTCTACTGCTTCCGCGCCGGTATTCATTGGCAGTGCCTTGTCCTGCCCCGTGAGTTCACAGGCCCGGGCCAGGAAGGGGCCGAGTTTGTCGGTATAGAACGCGCGCGAAACGACATTGAGCGTGCCGACCTGGTCTCGCACCAGCCGCACGAGACGCGGGTTGGCGTGCCCATGGCTCACGGCCGAATATGCGCTCATCATGTCGAGGTACTTCTTGCCGGAGTCGTCCCATACGAAAACCCCCTCACCATGGGTCAGCACGACCGGGAGGGGGTGGTAGTTGTGCGCGCAATAGCGCGACTCGAGGTCAATGTACTTGTTCATCGATGGTCCTGTCGGCGCCGCACGCGAAACTCTGCGGGCCGTATAGATGCCCCATAAGCTCATAATTTTACAGTAATAACGGTCTCGCAAGCCAGCAACAAGACAGTCCCATGGCCGCAACGCCGCTTGCCTGGTGGCAAACAGGCGTTACCTTTGCGAACTAGCGGAGCGCGTGGCGGACCTTATGTCGACAGCACCAGTCAGCGAAAGAATATTCATCGAAGGTCCGGTCGGCCGTCTCGAGGCCATGCTCGACGAGCCGCGGGACGGGCCGGCGAAGGGCTGTGCCGTGGTCTGTCATCCTCACCCGCAGCACGGCGGAACCATGCACAACAAGGTGGCGCATACACTGGCGCGCGCATTCGTGCGACTCGGTTTCAGTGTCCTCCGCTTCAACTTCCGAGGTACCGAGGGCAGTGAGGGAGAGTACGACGAAGGTGTCGGAGAGCTTGACGACGCGCTCGCGGCGGTGGAATGGCTGCGTTCCAATGGTCCCGGTGGTCCGTTGTGGATCGCAGGATTCTCCTTCGGCGCAGCGATCGCGGTCAGGGCGGCCAATTCCGCGCGGGCGGACGGGCTCGTCGCCATTGCGCCTGCCATCTACCGCTTTGCACGCAGTCTCGACACGCAGCCGCAGTGCCCGTTCCTCGTTATCCAGGGTGACGAAGACGAACTGGTCGATGTCGAGGAAACCATCGAATGGGTCAACAGCCTTGAGCCAGGACCGGAGTTGCTCGTCATGACCGGCGCGGAACATTTCTTTCATGGCCGGCTCGTGGAGTTGCGCGAGGCCGTGATGGAATTCGTAGCGCAGCAGCTGTAGCACCGGGTCCCGAAACGCGGCGAAAAAAAAGCCGGGGGATGCCCGGCTTTTTTGTAATCAAAGCGTCTGCGAGCGCTCAGACCATGTCTTTGAGGCCCTTGAGCGCCGTCACCTTGACGACCTTGGTGGCCGGCTTGGCTTTGAACATCATTTCTTCACCCGTAAAAGGATTGACGCCTTTACGAGCTTTCCTGGCCGGCTTCTTCACGACGCGCATTTTCAGCAGGCCCGGTACGGTGAACAACCCGGGGGCGCCACGACCGCCAAGGTTCTTCTTGATCTGTACGTTGAGCGAATCGAATACTGCCGCGACGTCCTTGCGGGTGAGACCCGTGTCCTCGACGATCTTCGCGTAGATTTCCGACTTGGTAGGTGGCTTGTTCGTATTTGCTGCCATGAAAGACTAACTCCCTGAAACAAAAAAAACGGGCGGTGCCCGCAGTAAAAGCAGCGGGACCATAGCTGAATCGCAGGGAGGAAACAACCTAGTCTGTAAAGAACTCGCGCTTGAAGCGTACCTCGGAGGGGGTGGCTGTGCCTTCCGGCGTTACGGTAATGTCAAAGATCAGCGTTTCCCGATTGGCGACGGGAGTCTCGCCGATATAGTAAACCGCGTCCTGTTCCTCGATCTGGCGCATCGCGACATTCTTTAGTTGTCCGGTCAGGTTGACCGTTTTTACGCTAACGTCCGCAGGTACCGAGCCGTTATCGGACTCGCGCAAGACGGACACCGTGAGCATCGCCCGATTCTTGCTGCGCACGATGTTGTAGGCGCGGGCGACTTCAGGGGAC
>JBFEXY010000020.1:0-16720 GCA_041562415.1 Woeseiaceae bacterium | reverse complement strand
GCCAGCCAGGCAGGCCTTTTTCGTTTCCGGCTCAGTTGCGACGCCAGACGTCGACGGACTCGGTGTCGCCAGCTTCGACTATGATCTCGCCGACCTTGCAGGGCGCGACGACGCCTTCTTCACCGCAATCGGGCAGGCGCGCGAGCCGCTCCTGATGCGAGGCCAGTGTGACGCCGGGGCCGGTATCTCTGATCTCCGGCGCCTTCCAGTTTTCCTTATCCCGGTTCGCGTCCTCGATAGCGTCGAGACTGGCAAATACCTGTTGCTGTCGTGCCGTCGGGGCACAGCTGGCCTTGGCCGGGTCGATGATGACCGATTCCGATTCCTGCTTGAGGGACACGAGTTGCTGCAACGCATAATTGCAGTCTGCCTCGGTAAGAAATTGCAGCTCGAAACTCTGTTCCTGGCAGACGGTTTTGCCTGCCGGTGCGACACATTCGCTCAGGGTCAACACGAAGACCTGTATCCATGCAGTATCCATGGCTTCCTCCGCTTGCTTGTTATTGTATTTATGACCCCGAGAGTAGCAGAAAATTTCACTTTCGATGGGCTATCCTTGACGCCTGTATGGCGCCGCCCCGTTGGCGGCACGCGAGTTTTTACATGACCCCGAAATCAGCCGGCACGACAGGGAAACGCTGGTCCGGCAAGGTCACGCGTGAGAGTCACGCGCTACAGCTCGAAGAGGGCGTCTTTACCTGGAAGGATCCTGCGAAGATCGCCCGTTCGCTGCGTGACTCCGCCGAAGCGAGCACCGAACGCAAGGCGGCGCCCTTTCGTTCTGCCATGTCGATGCTGGTCTTCTATATCAATCGTGCGGGCAACAACCTCGACGCAGATCAGAAACAGATCCTAGAGCAGGCAAAGTCCGAACTGCGCAAGCTCTACCGTAGGTGAAACCCCGTACTGCCTTGCGCGCCGCCAGGGACGATACTGATTGATCACACCGCTAGTGTGACGAGTGATGTACAGGGTCTTCGAGGACAGGCGCACAGCCGGCCGGGCTCTCGTGCCGGAACTGCAGCGGTGTGAGCTCAAAGACCCCATAATTCTCGGCCTGCCGCGCGGCGGCGTTCCACTGGCCTATGAAATCGCGGTCGCGCTGCATGCTCCGCTGGACACGATCGTGGTCCGCAAACTCGGCGTTCCCTCGCAGCCGGAACTCGCCTTCGGCGCGATCGCATCGGGCGGCATTCGTGTCATCAACGACGATGTCATCGAATCGCTGTTTAGTCTCGATGACGACACCATCGACAATATTGCCAACCGGGAGATGCAGGAGCTGCGCCGGCGCGAGGAGGCCTACCGGCTCGATCGGCCCTATCCTGAACTGGCCGGCAAGGACGTCGTGCTCGTGGACGATGGCCTTGCGACCGGAGCCACCATGCGCGCCGCGGCAGAAGCCGTGAAGACCCGATCGCCGTCGTCGGTAGTCGTCGCCGTGCCCGTCGGATCCGCCTCCGCCGTCGCCAAGGTGGCAGCCATTGTCGACCGTGTCATTTGTCTCGAATCCCCTGGATCCTTCTACGCGGTCGGCCAGTTCTACAGCGATTTCAGGCAGACCTCTGACGACGAGGTCCGGGAACTCCTGCGCGAAGCCTGGGAAATAGCGGACCGGTCCGAGGCGGAGGGACTCGCGGATGGATAATGCGGTGCAGCGGGCGACTCCATTCCGGGGAATTCACCTCTTTACGCTATTCGGCTTCGAGGTAAAACTGGATCTCAGCTGGCTGTTGCTGGCACTTCTCATCAGCTGGTCGCTGGGCGCAGGCTGGTTTCCGGCACGGTATCCGGAGCTGTCCGGTCACGCGTATGCCTGGATGGGTGTTTCCGTCGCGATCGGCGTCTTCTTTTCCATCGTATTCCACGAGTTTTCCCACTCGATAGTCGCCAGGTTCTACGGCATGCCGATCCGGGGCATTACGCTGTTCATCTTCGGCGGTGTAGCCGAGATGGAAAGCGAGCCGCCCAATCCGAAGGCCGAGTTCCTCATGGCCATCGCGGGCCCGATCTCCAGTTTTCTTCTTGCCGCCATACTCTGGGGCACCGCCGCGATCGCAGAGGATGCCACCTGGCCGCAGCCGGTGACAGGCGTACTGTCGACGCTGGCGGTCATCAACTTCACGGTCGCTGTATTCAACCTCGCACCCGCCTTCCCGCTGGATGGCGGCCGGGTGCTGAGAGCAGCGCTCTGGCACTGGCGACGCGATCTTCACGAGGCCACGTTTATCTCCAGCCGGATCGGCCGGGGATTCGGTACGGCACTGATGATCCTCGGTGTCGTCGCATTTGTCGGAGGTAACCTGATCGGCGGAATGTGGTGGTTCCTCATCGGCATATTCGTTCGCGGCGCGGCAAGCAGTTCGTACCAGCAGCTGGTGCTAAAGGACATGGTCGAGGGTCAACCGGTGCGTCGCTTCATGCGCAGCGAACCAATCACCGTCGCGCCGTCGGTCAGCATCGCGGACTGGGTGGAGGAGTATGTCTACAGACATCACTACAAGATGTACCCGGTACTGGACGGCTCGCAATTACTCGGCTGCATCACGGTAGACAGCCTGCAAGGATTGCAGCGTAACGACTGGCCGTCGACGAAGGTTGCCGATCTGATGGAAAGCCGCTCGGAGTCGAACACTATCGATGCCGGCACCGATACGATGGCGCTGCTGTCGAGAATCCTGCAGCCCGGAGGGCGATCGCGATTCATGGTCGTTGAGGACGATCGGCTGGTCGGCGTCATTTCATTAAAGGATCTGCTTGAGCTCATATCACTGAAGCTGCAGATCGAGTCGCCTGGGCGCGGGAAATAGGTAATTTCATGCATGGTCGCGACTGGGAACACTTCGAGCACGACGCGGACATCGGGCTGCGCGCTACGGCATCGTCGCGAGAGGGGCTGTTCGAGGCGCTGGCGGAAGCGCTGACGGCCTTGATTACCGACCCGGAAAACGTGCGCCCGGTCGAGTCGGTGCCCATCCACTGCGAAGCACCCGATGATGCCCTCCTCCTCACCGACTGGCTGAATGCTCTCGTCTACGAAATGGCGACACGCAAGATGCTGTTCGGCGACTGGCGCGTATCGATTCACGATCACGTGCTCGATGCGGTCGCCAGGGGCGAACAGGTAGAACGGGCCCGCCATCAACCCGTGGTTGAAGTGAAGGGCGCTACGTACACGGCGCTGTCCGTGAACTGTGACAGCTCCGGCACGTGGCATGGACAATGCATTGTGGACGTATGAACCGTGGACCTGAATCGACTGGAGCGAGATAGCGAATTCCGCTGGCGCATCGCGGTGAAAGCGCCGATGAACGTGCCGGGGATACTGTACGGCGACCGCGAGCAGATCCTGCAGATGGACGACAAGGTCTACGAGCAGCTGCGTAATGTAACGATGTTACCCGGCCTCGTTGGTCCCGTGTATGCGATGCCGGACGCACACTGGGGCTATGGATTTCCCATCGGTGGTGTCGCGGCATTTGACGCCGATGCCGGCGGTGTCGTCTCGGCCGGCGGTGTCGGCTTCGACATTTCCTGCGGCGTGCGCGTGCTCCATACGGGCATGCGTGCGAGCGACATCGAGGACGCCAAATCGGCATTGGCCGACTCTCTGTACGCAAACATACCGGTCGGCGTCGGCAGCGAAGGCTCGATCAGCCTCGACCGGGAGACGATGCAGGACATGCTGGAAGGCGGCGCCCGATGGGCGGTCGGCCAGGGCTACGGTTCCGAGGATGATCTCGACCGAACCGAGGAACGCGGCTGCATTTCAGGGGCGGACCCCGACGCCGTCTCCGAACGAGCAAAGAAGCGCCAGCGGCGGGAAATGGGAACGCTGGGGTCCGGCAATCACTACCTCGAGGTGCAACGCGTCGCGGAGATATTCGACCCGGTGATCGCGTCGGCTTACGCGCTCGGGACCGATGAACTCGTCATCAGCATCCACTGCGGATCACGCGGGCTCGGACACCAGATAGGCACCGACTACCTGCGCGAAATGCTGCTTGCCGCCAGCGAATTCGGTTTGACTCTGCCGGACAGGGAACTGGCCTGCGCCCCGATACAGTCGGAGCTCGGACAGCGCTATATCGGCGCAATGCGCGCAGGCATGAATTGCGCGCTCGCGAACCGTCAGATCATTACTTACCTGACGCGCGCGGTGTTCCGGCAGTATTTTCCGCGCGCGGAACTCACGATGCTGTACGACGTATCGCACAACATCTGTAAGGTCGAGACTCACGTCGTTGAAGGCGTCGCGCGTGAACTTCATGTGCACCGGAAAGGGGCAACGCGGGCATTCGGGCCGGGAAACTCGGACCTCGACGCATCGCTACGCGCCGCCGGGCAGCCGGTGCTGATCGGCGGATCGATGGGTACGGGGTCTTACGTGCTTGCGGGAACAGCCGAAAGTGAGCAACGAGCGCTGAGTTCAGCATGCCACGGTGCGGGCCGTGCCATGAGCCGCCGCCAGGCACGCCGGCAATACGGCGGCAGGCAGGTTGTCGACGAACTGGCGCGCCGCGGCATCGTGATACGCAGTCCGTCATTGCGCGGCATCGCAGAGGAGGCGCCACTGGCCTACAAGGATGTCGACCGCGTCGTTGCCAATGCGGATCGCGCCGGACTCGCTCGCAAGGTAGCGCGGCTGGAACCCGTAATTTGCATCAAGGGCTAGTGCCCTGTTCTCAGGCTCCTTGCAGTGGTGGCTCGTGCGTCTTGACCTTGCCGCGACGAATCCTGGCGTAGTCCTGTATCTGGCGGCGCGCTGCGTCGAACGCATCGCGGATCGCTACGTAGACGTCTTCATGAGCCTGCTGGTCGTCGGGAGCACGGCTGACAACGATTTCCCTGCCGGGGACACGTACGTCGACGACAACGTGGTAGAGCTTGCCTTTGTACTGGTGTTTATGGGGTGACTCTATTGCGACGCGACAGCTGATGATGTCGCCATTGAAATATTTCAGCTTGTCCACGTACTTGCGGACGGCGGCTTCAATGGCCGGAGAATAGTCCAGGTTTCGAAATTGCAGCTGCAACGGTAGTTCCATAATTCTCTCCTTCCTCGTTCCGGCTAATAAGGTCCCGGATACATTGACAATGGGTGCGCGGTAAACAACGGGAAATCGGGACTTTTACCTAGCTTCATTTCAGTCACACTCCCGCTCGACGCCGCAACAATGCGATTCGTCGCGCGTACGAATTACCTGCCCTCGCATTGAACCTGGGCGAAACACCGTGCATCCCTTGATCCCGTCTGCGTGCGCGCTTCGCAGAATTCCGTCCACCCTGTCGGCAGTTGCGTGACGAGACAGCGTGATGGTCTTGGAAATTGCGTTGTCGACGAAAGGTTGCAGGCTGGCCTGCATCGCAAGATGGGCATCTCCGCTCAGGGCATCCGCCGTCACGAAACACTCGGGCAGCGTGGTTTCTGCCCCGTACTTTTCACGCCATTGCCGAAACGCAAAATCTTCCATGACTATCTCCTGCATGTGCTGCGCGGCATCGCGAACGGAGCGCACGGCCTCGAGCGCGTAAATCGGCTCTATGCCACTGGAGACGTTGCCGGCAAGCAGGCTGATGGTGCCGGCCGGGGCGATCGAGAGCACGTGGCTGTTTCGAATCCCGTGCCTTCCCAGCGCCTCACGCAGGTCTTCGGGAAGGCGCCTTATGAATGGCGCTCCGCCATAGCGGCGGACGTCGAAAGCCGGGAACGGGCCTTTTTCCTGCGCGAGCTCGATGGAGGCGCGATACCCCGCATCGCGGATCGTGCGTACCGCCTCGGCCGCCGCGCGGCGGGCATCCGCGCTGTCGTAGCGCAGACCGAGCATGGCCAGTGCGTCGCCCAGGCCCGTAATGCCGAGCCCGATGCGCCGGGTGCGTTGTGCCTGTGCAGCCTGCTTCTCGAGCGGATACTGCGACACGTCGATCACGTCGTCGAGAAACCGGACGGCGGTTCCGGACAGCCTTTGCAGGCTCTCGTGGTCGAAGGCCGCTGCGTCGGAGAACGGTGACGAGACGGCCGCCGCAAGGTTGATCGAACCAAGGTCACACGCGCCGTAAGCCGGCAACGGAACTTCGCCACAGGGATTCGTGGCGCTGATCGTTTCGCAATACCAAAGGTTGTTCTCGCGGTTGATGGTATCGACGAACAGCACCCCGGGCTCCGCCGTTTCGAATGCCGCTTCGACAATAGTTCGCCAAAGCTTCCTGGCCGATACCCGTCTCTCGACAAGCGGATCGCCGCCTGGCGGATACGCGAGCAACCATTCCCGGTCGTCGTCGACTGCGCGCAGGAATTCGTCGGTAACCAGGACCGACAGATTGAAATTACGTAGCGCGCCGGTGTCACGCTTCGCCCCGATGAATGCCTCGATGTCCGGATGATCGCAGCGCAGCGTCCCCATCATCGCACCGCGTCGCCGGCCGGTCGCCAGCAAGGTCTCGCACATCGAATCCCAAACCTGCATGAAGGACACCGGCCCTGACGCGGTCGCGCCGGTCCTGATCGCAGGTAAACCGCCCGGCCTCAAAGGTGAAAAGTCCAGGCCGATGCCGCCACCGTGCTGCATAGTTATCGCCGTTTCCTTCAGCGATTCCAGAATCCCGTCGAGCGAATCGACGAGTTGTCCGGCAACGAAACAATTGAGCAGCGTGACGTCCTTGCCGAGTCCGGCGCCGGCCAGGATGCGGCCACCGGGCAGAAAGCGAAAACCCTCGAGGATGGATGCGAAGCGCTGCTCCCACTCGCGTGGTTCACGCTCGACCGACGCTACCGAACGGGCAACTCGCGACCACGTATCCGCGATACTGGCGTCCGCCACCCCTTCCCTGTCTGTGCCCCGATAACGCGAGGACCATATCAGTTCGGAGATGTCTGCCGTCGTCATATTTCCAGCGTGCGCTTCACCGCCTCCCTGATCTCGCCATCGCCGGGTGGCATGAAGTAGCGGATGCGCATGTGTGGCTTGTCGATGTCGATGAGACGCGTCAGGTCGATCGGTGTCGCAACCAGCACGAGATCACAGTCGATCGCGTTTATCGTGGTTTCGAGGTCCCTGATCTGCGCGTCACCGTATCCCATGGCCGGCAACAGGGCGCCTGTCTGCGGGTACTGGCGGTACGTCTCGGCGATTTCGCCAACCGCCCAGGGCCGCGGATCCACGAGTTCCGCCGCGCCGTTTTCGCGCGCGGCGACTACGCCAGCTCCGAATGCCATGCCACCGTGCGTCGTGGTAGGCCCGTCCTCGATGACCAGCACGCGCTTGCCGCGAATCTGTTCCGGGTGCGGAACATCCAGCCGGGAATCCCGGCGGATGACCCGGGCATCGGGATTCACGCGCCTGGCATTGGCCTCGATCGTCTCTATATCACGCAGATCCGCCGACCCGGCCTTGTTTATGATGACGATGTCTGCCCTGGCGAAGTTATGTGTTCCCGGGAAGTACTCCAACTCGTCACCGGCCCGGTGCGGATCGGCAATCGTGATCCACAGGTCGGGCCTGTAGAATGGCGTGTCGTTGTTGCCTCCGTCCCAGACGATGACGTCTGCTTCTCTCTCCGCCTGTTCGAGAATGGCGGCATAGTCTATCCCCGCGTAGACGACGACACCGTTTCTAATGTGTGGCTCGTATTCCTCGCGTTCCTCGATGGTGCAGTCGTGGCGATCCAGGTCCGCGTAGTCTGCAAACCGCTGCACGGCTTGCCTCGCAAGGTCCCCGTACGGCATCGGGTGACGAACCACCACTGTCCTCCTGCCGAGTTCCCTGAGTATGTGCGCGATACGCCGCGAGGTCTGGCTCTTGCCGCAGCCCGTCCTGACCGCGGTCACCGCGATCACCGGCTTCGATGACGGCAGCATCGTGCCATCGATATCGAACGTCGAGAACGCTGCGCCGTGTGCCTCGACGCGCTTTCGGCGCGCATCGACGTAAGCGAGACTAACGTCCGAGTAGGCGAATACGACCTCGTCAACGTTGCCGGCCTCCAGCAACGCATCCAGGTCCGTCTCGGGGTGGATGGGAATCCCTTCCGGGTAGAGGGAACCTGCGAGTGCCGGCGGATACAGCCGGTCCTGGATGTGGGGGATCTGGGTAGCCGTGAAAGCAAGGACCCGGGATTCCGGGTTGTCCCTGTAGCAGCAATTGAAGACATGGAAATCGCGCCCGGCGGCTCCCATTATCAACAACTTACGGCTCATCAATGCCTCTGTTGTGCCCTGATGCCCTAAGTATCCTCCTTCAGCCGGCCGGATTGCATGGTGGCTGATACCTACGAGCCAAAGCCAGTGTTTTGATGAGAATTTCCTGCTCCTTTCGAGGCAGCTGGAGGAACGGACGCAGTCTGGCCGGAATAACGCCAGATCGCCGCAGGAGCCTGCTCATCGCCGATTCCCGGGACTTTTCGAAAAGGTGTTCGCCGTCATCGCGAAAACTGCCCTCGATCCGTAAAATTGGCGAGTTGATGGTTACTTTGCCGAGATCGGTACGCAGGAAACGAGGAATGCAAAATGTGCAGAGTTGAACGAAAACATCTGATTCGCATCCTGCAACCATGCGTCGTCGCGCTATTTGCGCTCGCTGCCGCCTGTGGCGGAGGCAGTTCCGGGTTTGCTGGCACAAGCCCGCCGCCACCACCACCACCGCCTCCGGGAGGATCCGGCTGGGAACCGGATGTGTTCCTCGACTGGAGCACGTTTCAGAACCTGTGTCAGAGCCCGCGCAGCGGTACGGATCCGGCAACCGGCCAGCCATTCCTGGACTTACAGGGTGAAACACTCGACGAGAACAACTTCCTGCGGTCTTACAGCAACGACACGTACCTGTGGTACGACGAGATCGTCGACCAGGACCCAGGACTGTTCGACGATTCGCTCGTCTATTTCGAGGAATTGAGGACCACCGCACTGACGCCTTCCGGGGCGCCCAGGGACAAGTTCCATTTTACGTTCCCGACGGACGAGTGGTTCCAGCTGTCACAGTCCGGTGTTTCCGCGGGCTACGGCACAACCTGGGCCGTCCTTTCTCCTTCACCGCCGCGGGAGGTCGCCGTTGCGTATACCGAACCTGATTCGCCTGCAACGAATTTGCCGGTTCCAATCGCTCGCGGCGCACGCATTTTGTCGGTCGATGGCGTTGACGTAATTAACGGGACCGACGTGGACACGATAAACGGCGGTCTCTTTCCGGCAGGGCCGGGCGAAACGCATGCATTCGAGGTGCTCGACCTGGATTCTCAAACGAGCCGTACCGTGCAGTTGACGTCGGCTGAAATCACGTCCGCTCCCGTACAGAACGTCAGTTTCGTCGACACGCCGACTGGTCGCGTCGGCTACATGCTGTTCAACGACCACATTCTCACGGCCGAAAACGCACTGGTTGATGCGGTGAATCAGCTCAATACGTTCGGCATCGACGACCTCGTTCTGGACATCCGCTACAACGGTGGCGGCTTCCTGTTTATCGCGAGCCAGCTCGCTTACATGATCGGCGGCCCGGCACAAACCGCCGGCCTGCCTTTCGAGACACTTCAGTTCAACGACCAGCACCCGATCACGGATCCCGTGACCGGTCAGCCTATCGAGCCGATGCCGTTCTATGCCGTGACCTTAGACGGCGCTTCGCTGCCGGTTCTTGACCTGCCCATTCGCCGCGTCTTCGTACTCACCGGCCCTGGCACCTGTTCGGCCAGCGAGTCGATTATGAACGGTCTGCGCGGTGTGGACGTCGAAGTTATTCAGATCGGCTCCACGACCTGCGGCAAGCCTTACGGTTTTTATCCCACCGATAATTGCGGAACGACCTATTTCACGATTCAGTTTCGAGGCGTCAATGCAAAGAATTTTGGCGACTTTGGCGACGGCTTTTCACCGGAGAATACCGACCCGACCGGAATTGTCGGCACGGTGGTGCCGGGTTGCTCGGTCGGCGACGATTTTTCGTCGCAGCTGGGTGACCCGACGGAAGCCCGATTTACTGCGGCCATGCAATATCGCGACACTGGTATTTGCCCGGCCGCGACCGGTGCAGGCGTGCCGGGCATGAACAAGCTCGGCGCATTCACCGCACCATCGGACGGTGTCATTCTCAAGAATCCATTTCTCACCAATCGCATTCTCCGGAGACCGTGATGCGCTCAAAACAGTTTGCCCGCTTTGCTGCGGCGATACTCCTGGTTTCCGGATGCCAGACGATGAACGCCGCTGCCGATGTGCCCGCCCTGCTCTCTGAGCCTGACGAAGCCAGCCGGGCGGCGCTAAGAGACACGATCTCCGCGATATTTGGCGGCCAGGACGTGCCGCTCGCCGATGATGCACTCACGAAATCGAGCCTCCTGCTGATCGAGCGCAACCCTCGCGGCTCGCTGGACGCCCCACCGGCAACCGGCCGCGTGCTGGAAGAGCCGATCCGGTTCAGGCTCGTGAAATCCGGTGGCGAGTGCGTGCTTATCGATCTCCGCGACGAATCGCGCCATTTACTGCCTGACACGACCTGCGTGCCCGAGTAGTTGCAAGCCCCACCGATTACTGCAGTGAGCCGATCTTTTTCCCGAAGGCGTCTACGGCGTCCCAGTCGGTAAATTCGAAAACCCCGTTCGGATCCGTGGGCCCCTTGGTCATCCACATGATGAAGCGGATCATGGTCTTGTCCACAAATCCGTACTTCGGATAGTCGATCTTGCCGCCGAAGATACCAATGACCGGCGGCTTCCAGCTTATCGATTTAAGGAACTTCCGTACGTAGGGGTTGGTATCCGGATCGCGCTTCTCCGGCTTGCGGGCGACGGCATTCACGGAGAAGAATGCGCTGGGCTTCGATCGCAGCGCTTCGACGTTCTGTTCCACGAATTCGGCCACTTCCGGCCGATGCTTGCCGTAGCGAATGCTGGCACCGATGACGATACGCTCATAAGGGCCCAGATCGATTGCGGAACCGGGCTTCAGTTCCGTGAGCGCCACCTGGTGCTCCTGCCGTTCAATCACTTCGCGGAGACGTTCGCAAATCTTCCGCGTGTGACCGTCCGTCGTCGAATAGACCATGATTACGCTCGCCATCGCTGTAACTCCTCCTCGCATCGCGCGCCTGGTACGAATCAATAGACGCTGCAGTCCCCGAATCCTATAGGCGTTTTCCGTAGGTGAATTCCGACATTTGCGACCCGTCCGGACCATCGTATCGTCACCCGTACCGCCCGAAACGGCTCGAATCAACATCTTACCGGTCTTGCTTCCTGCCGCGCCCGTCGCCGCATTGCCGGACAGGCACGAAACGACGCGGAACATTCGGCGAGCATTGCGCTAAGATTACGAAAAACAGAACGAGAGAGGATCCGGCAGATGGCCTACAAATCCACTGATATCCGCAACGTGTGCCTGGTGGGACCGAGTAACGCAGGCAAGACCCAGCTTACGGAAGCGCTGCTTCATGCGGGCGGCAAGATCTCCGAGCAAGGGCTGGTCGAAAAAGGCAATACCGTCTCGGACTATACGCGGCGGGAGCGCGAACTCGGTCACTCGCAGTACGTATCGGTGTGCCATCTCGATCATGGCGGAATCCACGTCAATCTCATCGACACCCCGGGATACCGGGACTTCTACGGCCGGGCGATCTCGGTCCTGCCGGCGGTCGAGACCGCCGCCGTCGTGATCAGTGCTGATGGCGGTGTCGAGATGATTGCGCAGCGCATGATGACGGCGGCGAAGAAGCAGCGACTGTGCCGCATGATCATCGTCAACAAGATCGACGCGGATGGCGTGAACCTGGACAAGTTGTTGCAGGACATTCGCGATGCCTTCGGGCCTGAATGCCTGCCGCTGAACCTGCCGTCGGCTGATGGCGAAGGCGTCGTGGACTGCTTCTTCCAGCCGGAAGGGGCGGAAACGGCCTTCAGTGATGTCGCCACGGCTCACACCCAGATCGTCGACCAGGTAGTGGAAGTCGACGACGAGCTGATGGAGCTCTACCTCGAGCAGGGCGAAGAGCTCGAACCCGAGCAGCTGCACGACCCGTTCGAAAAGGCGCTGCGATCCGGCCACCTCGTGCCGGTCTGCTTCACGTCGGCCAAGACGGGCGCAGGTGTACGCCAGCTCCTGAACATATTCGAACGGCTGATGCCGAATCCCATGGAGGGTAACCCGCCACGTTTCCTCAGGGACGAGGGGGAAGGCACAGAAGAAGTGGTTCTCAAACCCGACCCGAACGCGCACGCCATCGGCCATGTCTTCATGATCAATATCGATCCCTTCAAGGGTCGCATGGGCACTTTCCGCATTCACCAGGGGACGATAAAGCCCGGCAACCAGCTTTTTGTCGGCGACGCGCGTAAGCCAATCAAGGTCAACCAGCTGCTGAAGGTCAACGGCGAGGCCCACAGCAAGGCCGAAGTCGGACTGCCAGGAGACATCTGTGCCATCCCGCGTGTCGAGGAAGTTCACTTCGACGCCGTGCTGCACGATTCCCACGACGAGGACCATTTTCATCTGAAGTCCATAGACCTGCCGAATCCGATGTATGGCCTGGCTATCAAGCCGCAAAACGACGCTGACGCGCAGCGCACATCCGATGCACTGAATGCCATGGTCGCGGAGGATCCGTCGCTGATCCTCGAGCACAACGCCGCACTGAACGAGATCGTCTTGCGCGGCATGGGTGAACTCCACCTGCGCACGGTCCTCGAGCAAATCCTCGATCGCTACAACCTCGAAGTGTTGACGGCCCTGCCATCGATCGCCTACCGCGAGACCATCACAGCTCCCGCCGAAGGCCATCACCGCCACAAGAAACAAACCGGCGGCGCCGGCCAGTTCGGTGAAGTGTATCTGCGCGTCGCGCCGCTGCCGCCGGGTAGCGGATTCGAATTCAAGAGCGCGGTCGTTGGCGGCGCGATACCGTCACAGTACATCCCGGCCGTCGAAACGGGCGTGAAGCAGGCGATGCAGTCCGGCTCCGTTTACGGCTACCCGATGCAGGACGTCACGGTCACCGTTTACGACGGCAAGCACCACTCCGTCGATTCCAAGGAAATCGCGTTCGTACAGGCCGGCAAGAAGGCGTTCATGGATGCCGTGGCCAAGGCGCGTCCCATCGTGATGGAACCGATCGTCGACGTAACGTTCACGATTCCCGCGGATTGCGCGGGCGGCGTGACCGGCGACCTGTCGTCGATGCGCGGCATGGTGACTGGCACGGAGATTCTGCCGGACACCCGCATGGTCGTCACCGGGCAGGCCCCGCTCAAGGAAATCCAGGGTTATCACTCGAGGCTGAAATCGCTGACGGGCGGCGACGGCAGCTTCACCATGGATTTCAGCCACTACGCGGAAGTGCCCCGGGAAGCGCTTGACCAGGTGGCATCGCAAAACTAGCGGGCGCGGCAGCGCCGCTGTTTCAGTAGCGGCCGTGCTGTTTGAAGATGTAGTTGCTGAGTTCGATGAACTCGTGGTTCATCTGGTGCACGATGCGGTGCGCGGAACGCGTCACGGCGCGCATCACCTTGTAGACGAGGTGCGGATGCTGCTCGATGATGCCCTCGAAGTCCTTGCGCCGCAGTGATAGTACGCGGCAATCGGACAGTGCGCGCAATCCGACCGTGTGCACGGCACCGTCGATAAAGCTCATTTCGCCCACCAGCGCGCCCGGCCGCAATATCGCCAGGCTGGCTGTTTCGCCGGCGCCGGTGTGCTTCACTACCTCGAGCTTGCCCGACAGCAGCACATGCAAGGTATCGTCCGTCGCCCCTTCATCGATCAGGAACTCGCCGTCGACGACTTCTCGATGACTCATCAGGTCGGCGATAACGCCTGCCTCTTCCTGCGAGAGTTCCGACCCCAGGGACGATCCGATTACCAGGTCCGTTGTCTTCTCCATGTCGTTGCCCTCGTAATTCCGGCCAGATATCGCAAACGAATTGAATGCTAGCGCGCATCGGGCGGCGCGGCTATAGGGGTTTTCATCGTCACACGCCGTCTGCGGCGAGTGCGTCAGCCGCGCGAACCCGGCAACAGTCGCATCTCGACCAGCGACGCCCGAAGAGCCGCAAGAAACGACATATCGTCGAGGCGGTGGTACTCGATCTTCATGGTCAGCGCGCTACCGAATACGATACTTACGAGGGACAGCAGGGAACCCAGAGCCAGCGTTGACATCCCCGTTACGCCCTGCCCGATCGTGCATCCGAGGGCGAGCACACCGCCGAAACCCATCGCGATGCTACCCAGGATATGCCGAACCATGTCGCCCCGGTCACTGAAGGTCTCAAGCCGGAAGTTCCCGGTCAGGATCACGTAAAGAAAGGACCCGAGTATCACACCAAAGACGGCCGCGACTCCGAAGTTAATCGTCGAACCGGTGAAAGTCAGCAGGTACATGAGGCTCTCGCCCGTCGGGGCAACGAACGTATAGGACTCGAAGCGCACCGGGTCAAAATCGTCGAAACCCACGACGCCGGTAACGTACCAGCCGGCCGGAATGATCAGCCCGATCGTGACGCCGGCGAGCATATTGTCGAAACTGCCACGGAACGACTTCGCCGCAAACGCATAGATAACGAGGCCGATGCCGAGCAGTACTGACACGACGAAATTCACGGTCACCGCGTTCTCGAGCCCGGCTGCCGCCGCGATCAGGCTGCCCATCCCCTGGTCGGCGATACCTGAGTCGGTCAGGTTGATGTTCGTCACCTCGAAAGCGTTCACCCTGACGAGCGCGAGCAGGCCGCGCATCGTCATGTAGGCGGTCAGTCCGAGAAGAATCATCACCACCAGCGACTTGAGATTTCCGCCACCGACGCGCACCAGCGTCCGCTGGCCGCAGCCGGAAGCCAGCGTCATGCCGATGCCGAAGAGCGTTCCACCGACGATGTGCCCGAGCCAGCCGAAATTGGGCGTGAGGTACATCGCCTGACCGATATCGATGATGCCGGTGGCATGCATGAATTGAGTTGCGAGTATTGCGATGCCGATGGCGAGCAGCCAGGCCCGCAAACGATCCTTGCTGCCCATGTTGACCCAGTCGCTGACGGCGCCCATGGTGCAGAAATTCGTCTTGTTGGCGACCGCGCCAAAAATTATCCCGATCACAAGGCCCAGCGCTGCAACGCGGTAGACCGGATCCCATTCCATCATTCGCTTTCCCCTGCTGGCGTCACGAGTATTTCCTCACGCTTTTTTTGCCCGTGTTGCTCGGCGAAGACTTCGTATTCCGTATCGAAGTAATGTTTGCCCTCGATGTACTCACCCAGGAGCATGAATTCTTCCGGCGTCTTTACCATACCGAGGTGCCGATAGATCTCCACGCCGTTCAGGTCGAGAAACGATATCACCGGCGTCAGGAAGATGCGGCGATGCTCGGCGAACACCTTGGAAGGCAGCGTAATGCCGTCGAAATCCTTGAGTTCGATATCACCATGAATATCTACCGCGATATTGACGAAGCGTTCGCGATACCAGTCCTGCACCCGGCTGTCGCTGAGTACCTTGGTCAGCATGTATTGGCAGTACGAACAATTTTCGGACTCGAAGAACAGCAGCATGCCGCGCTTGCCGTCTTCCCGGGCAAGCTGCATTTCCTCGGGCAGATCGCCGAACGTCTGGGTGAAGAAATACTCGCGCGGATCCCGCTTGTCCGTCCCTGCGGCAAAAAGGATACCGGCCGCCAGCAAAGTGGCGAGCAGAACGATCCGCATTAAGGGCTCAAAAACGTCACCCGGAGCTAAAACTCCGGGTGACGTTCCCGGGAGGTCACGAAACATCCGTGACTATTGAGACCAGATGCCGGTAACCTGAATGGCAATGCGATCATCGATACCTTCGACATTGGCATTCGGCCCGGCACCATCCGGGAAATTCACCGCATTTCCCGAACGCATCTCGTAGTTGAGCGCAATGCGCACGCGCGGGTTGAAGAAATATTGCACGCCGACCGTCGTACGATCGAATTCGATCTCGAACTGGTTCCCGTCAAGCCGATTGTAGATGTCGTAGCGCAGGTCCAGTTCCCACTTGGACTTCGGGAAACGGTAGCCGCCCTCGACGTACCAGCCGACACCTTCTGCCAGTGCGCCGCTGCCGGGCGCCCCCGGAATGCCCTGCCCCGGGCCAATGCCGAAGGTCGAGTTGATCGGTGCCTGAAAGATCATGCCTTCGCCTGTCATGTATTCGGCCGACACGCGCAGACCCTTGCGCAAATACTTGAATCCCGCGCCCATGCGGTCGCGATCGTACTCGACGGGATTGTGTACCGTGCTAATACGCCCGGAACCAGCTGGCCCGCAAGCCGGGAACGTCGCCGCCGGATTCGTGCACGAATCCGCAGTTAGATCCGCCGTGCGCTTGCCCGTCTGCGACCAGGCGAAGAACTTCAGTCCCTCGCGGCGTGGCCCCTTGCCTCCGAATACTTTCTCGGCCGACGCGTAGAGGTAGATATCCTTGTTGTCGTCGTTGTCGGTGAAATTCAGGCCGTTGCCGTTGCCGATCATCGCCGCGTAGGACAGTTCCCAGTCGTTGCCGACCTTGAACCAGTCGAACACCTGCACCCCGACGTCGCGGAACGCGCCGACGCTGCGATCGAAGCCGTTCAGGGGTGTTTCCGGCGGCAAGGGCTGCGGCGGCACGTTCGGCGTGTAGTTGGCGTTCGGGAACCGCTCGAGCAGCATCTGATTGGTCACCCACGTGAAGTTGATGTAATCGAACACGTGGATGGCCTGCAGCCCCTCTTCCGAGCCGGGG
>JBFEXY010000019.1:0-16904 GCA_041562415.1 Woeseiaceae bacterium | reverse complement strand
GTACCGCCTATGTCGCCGATCAACAGGCTTTCTTCGGGCGTCTTGTTACGTCGAACAGAGTTCATCGATTGCATTTCTAACGTTCAGTGCTGTGGCTTACTATACAGACTATCGATCGATGGACCAGAGGCTACACCGGTCATTCCATGGCACCTTTTTTCGGCATAGTGTTCGGCCTGGTACTGCTGATCATCGGCGGTGGATTCCTGGTTACGGGCGCCTCGCAGCTTGCCGCACGCTTCGGCGTATCTCCGATGATCATCGGCCTCACGATCGTCGGTTTCGGCACCAGCGCGCCGGAACTGGTCGTAAATATCATCGGCGGCCTTCGCGGCGAATCGGCGCTCGCGTTCGGCAACGTGGTCGGCTCGAACATAAGCAATCTCGCCCTTGTCCTGGGCGCAGCGGCCATGCTGCAGAGCATCGAGATCGAAGGTTCGGTCATTCGCCGCGAGGTACCATTGCTGCTGCTCGTCACCACGATCATGACGGTCATGGCGCTCGACAGCGTCCTCGATGGCGGTGCGGCACGCATCGGAGTTTCGGATGCGCTCGTACTCATGTTGCTGTTCACCGTGTTCGTATACATCTTGGTACAGGATGTCATCCTGTCGAAAAAGAAGGACGTGCTGCTCACCGAGATCGAGGAAAACCCCCTGGTTGTGACCGAGCCGGTCGGCCGGCACCACTGGGCATTCATCGTTGCCGGCTTTGCCCTGCTATTCGTGGGCGGAGAGATGACCGTGCGCTACAGCGTCGCATTCGCCGGCGTGCTGGGAATATCCACCACGCTCGTGGGGCTGTTCGTCGTCGCCATAGGCACCAGCCTGCCGGAGCTGATCACCTCCGTGATCGCCGCGTGGCGAAAGGAATCGGACCTTGCGCTGGGCAATATTCTCGGCTCGAACATGTTCAATTCTCTGATCGTGCTGCCCGCTAGCGCCCTCGCCGGCACGGTCCCCATACCGAACGGTGGTGTGCACGACCTCGCCGTGTCGTGGCTGTTCGCGGCCGCGCTCATTCCGATTTTTCTTATCGGCCGTGCCCGGCTCGGCCGTACCAGCGGTATCATGTTGCTGATCGCCTATGCCGCATACGCCGTGATACGCGTGCGCAGTTTTTGAAAGCTGCGCGGGACTAACCCCGACATGCCACTGAATGCAGGTAGAGATTGATGGTAGCGAACACCCCGAATCGCCTGTTACATGCGCTGTTGCTCGACCGGAACGGCAGTGCCACGGCGGTAAATCCCGACGATATTGACAAGTGGCGCCCGGAAGACGGTCTCTTGTGGCTGCACCTCGACGTTGCTGAAAATCCACCCCGCGAATGGCTGCAGGACGCGATCGGACTTGAATCGCTCGTTGTCGAGGCGCTCACCGCCGATGAAACGCGGCCTCGATCGCTCACCCTGGGCGATGGCCTGCTCACCGTGCTGCGCGGCGTGAACATGAATCCCGGGGACGACCCGGAGGACATGGTGTCGATTCGAATGTGGATCGAGCGTGACCGCATCGTAAGTACGCGACGCAGGAAGCTGCTGTCAGTGCAGGACCTCAGAGAGCTCCTCGAACAGGGCATCGGCCCGCGGACCAGCGGGGAGTTCCTGTCAGAACTGATTGGTCGACTCGCCGACCGCATCGGTGGCTTCGTCGACACGATCGAGGACAAGCTGTCGTCGATCGAAGAGGCCGAGAACGACCAGCCGCCGCAGGTAAGACGGCGATTGCTTGCGGTGCTGCGGCGACAGATCGCTTCGGTGCGGCGTTTCGTCGCGCCGCAACGGGACGCGCTCGACCGACTTTACAGGAATCCGGGCAACCTGCTTTCCGATCCCGAGACCAACCGCCTGCGAGAGGAAGCCGATCGCGTCACGCGTTACCTCGAAGATCTCGATCTGGCCCGCGAGCGCGCGGTCGTGTTGCAGGAGGAACTGATGAACGAACTCGCGCAGCTGCAGAACACCCGCATGTATGTGTTGTCGGTCGTCGCTGCAATCTTCCTGCCGCTCACGTTCGTGACCGGATTGCTCGGCATGAACGTCGGCGGTTTGCCCGGCGTCGACTCGCCGAGGGGTTTCCTGTTCGCGCTCGTCGTGATGGTGGCGACGAGCGCAGTGATGCTCCTCTACTTCCGTTTCCGGAAGTGGCTCTGAAGTTAGTGGAAAGAGCCTGGCTCTATACTGGCGACACTCAGAGCTTTGAGGCGGCCGATGCGAGCCCGGCTATCGCATCGAAGTCCTTGCCCTGCAGAAGTGCCGCCGATGCGATCCATGACCCGCCAATGCAGGCGACGTTTTCCAGCGACAGGTAGTCTTTCGCATTGCCGGGACTGATTCCGCCTGTCGGCATGAACCTGGCTTCGGGGATCGGCGCTCCAATCGCTTTCAGGAACGCGACACCACCCGCCAGCTCGGCCGGGAAAAACTTTTGCAGTGTGTAGCCCAGGTCCAGAAGTTTCAGCACTTCGGATGCGGTGACTGCACCCGGAACGAACGGCAGTTCCGCATCTGCCACCGCCTCGAGCAGCGCGTCGCTGGACCCGGGGCTGACCGCGAAAACGGCACCGGCCGACTTCACCTCTGCGAGCTGCGCTGCGCGGCGCACGCTTCCCGCGCCCACGAGCATGCCCGGTACGTCAGTCGCAATGCGCTCGATTGCTTCCAGACCAGCCTCGGTCCTGAGCGTCACCTCGATCGCGTTAAGGCCTGAAGCAAGCAGGGTCTTCGCCAGCGGCACCGCGTCGCTGGCGTCATCGATAACGACGACCGGAACGACACGCTGCCGCGCGAGCAGATCGGCCGCGTTCATGCGTTCACCATCGTGAAGATTCCCGCGCCCTGCTCCGCGCCGGCGCTGTTCTCACGGAACGTCGCAAAAAGCTCGCGGCCCATGCCGACCTGCTGGTTCGCGATGTCTGGCCCCAGTGTGGGCCGCGACTCGATGTCTTCGGCGTCAACGGCCAGCGTGCCTTCGTTGGCGTCGATCGTCACAACGTCTCCATCACGAATCCTGCCGATGAAGCCGCCGGCGAACGATTCCGGCGTCACCTGGATGGCCGCGAGAACCTTGCCCGACGCACCTGACATCCGACCGTCGGTCAGCAGCGCCACCTTGAACCCGCGATTCTGCAGCACGCCGAGGTACGGTGTGAGCTTGTGCAGCTCGGGCATGCCGTTGGCGCGTGGTCCCTGGCCGGGCAGTACGGCAACGAAGTCTGTTTCCAGTTCGCCGTCGTTGAACGCTTCAGTAAAGGCCGCCTGCGACATGAATACGCGCGCGGGTGCCTTGATCGAGCAGTGCTCCGGCGCTACCGCGGAAACCTTTACGATGGCACGGCCGACGTTGCCGGAAACAAGTCGCAGCCCGCCTTCGGCATCGAACGGGTCGCTCGCCGGGCGCACGATATCTGCATCGAGGCTCTGCTCGGCTGCGCCCCGCCATTCGAGTTCTCCATTCTTCAGGAATGGTTCGCGGCAGAAGTTGCGTAAGCCGCGACCGAGTATCGTCTGCACATCCTCATGCAGCAAACCTGCTTGCAGCAACTCGCTGATGACGAAACCGAGGCCGCCGGCCGCGTGGAAATGGTTCACATCGGCCATGCCGTTTGGGTAGACGCGCGCGAGCAGCGGCACGGCACCCGACAATTCGGAGAAGTCTTCCCAGTCGATGACGATGCCGGCCGCTTTCGCGATGGCCACGAGGTGAATCGTGTGGTTGGTCGATCCGCCGGTCGCGAGCAACCCGACAATCGCGTTGACAATCGCTTTCTCGTCGACGATCTCGCCGACCGGGATGTAGTTGTCGCCGAGATTCGTGATCTTCAGAACGTTGTTGACGGCTTCCCGCGTCAGTTGTTCACGCAGCTCGGTGCCGGGATTCACGAACGAACCTCCGGGTAGCTGCAGGCCCATGAATTCCATCAGCATCTGGTTACTGTTCGCCGTACCGTAGAACGTGCAGGTGCCGGGCGCATGGTAAGCAGCCGACTCCGCGGCCAGCAATTCATCCCGCCCGATACGGCCCGCGGCATACTCCTCGCGAACCTGCGCCTTCTCCTTGTTCGACAGGCCGGACACCATGGGTCCCGCGGGCGCGAACGTCACGGGCAGGTGACCGAAAGAGAGTGCGCCTATCAGGAGGCCCGGCACGATCTTGTCGCAAACGCCGAGGCAGATCGCGGCATCGAACATGTTGTGCGAGAGAGCCACAGCCGTCGACAGCGCAATAACGTCGCGGCTGAACAGCGACAGGTCCATGCCATCCTGCCCCTGGGTCACGCCGTCGCACATCGCGGGTACTCCGCCGGCAAACTGTGCAATGGCTCCCTGCTTTGCAGCTGCATCTTTTATGACGGCGGGATAGGTGTCGAACGGCTGGTGCGCGCTCAGCATCTCGTTGTAGGCGGACACGATGCCAATGTTCGGCACCGCGTTACCCGACAGTGCTTTCTTCTCGATGTTGCTGCCGGCCGCCATGGCGTGTGCCAGGTTGCTGCACGACATCGAAGCCCGCGACGGACCGCCGTTGGCCGCATCGCGGATCTGCGCGAGGTACGCACTGCGCGAGGACTTGCTGCGCTGCTGGATTCTCGCGGTGATGCGCTGGATTGTGGAATTCATAAGAACCTCGGGAAGTCAGGGTGCCCAGTAGATGTGAACGGGCGCGCGTTTCTGCCGCAGCAAATGAGACACCGGAAGGCCGTTCGACGACGTCTTTGCGGCCTCGTAAACGTCGCGCTTCGCATCGCCGAAGATCAGCAACACTATTTCGTCGCTGCGCGACAGCGCGGACAGGGTCAGGCTTACTCGCGCGTGCGGGCTCGCCGCCGTTTGCACCGGGATACACAGCTGGCGCGAATCCGCGTCGAGCCCTTCCCGCAGGTTGTCTGCATCCGGAAACAGCGATGCGAAATGCCCGTCCTCTCCCATGCCAAGGAGCGCGCAGGCGAACGGGAACGGCGCCTGCAGGAGTTCTGCATTGATTTCGCTGCAGCGCTCGTCAATCGTCACGCCCTGCCGGTATACCGGCAGCAGGCTTGCGCCTTGCGCCTCCCCGGCCAGGAGCGTTTCGCGCACCAGCTTTTCATTGCTGTCCTCGTGGTCCGAGGGCACCCAGCGCTCGTCGCTCAGGACCACGTGGACGTCTGACCATGGAAGCACCGTCCTCGAGAGTTCCCGGAACACGCCCGCGGGGCTGGTCCCGCCGCTGACCACGATTGATGCCTCGCCCTGCCCGTCGAGCCGGCGCGATAGCGCTGCGACCATGCGCTCGGCGGCGGCGACCGATGCTTCGTCACGACTATCGAAGATATGCTCCATTTGATCCTCACACATAGTCTTCACACATCCGGATGCCATTCGCGACCGTCCCTGTCGAGCAGCAGCGACGAAGCTGCCGGGCCCCAGGAGCCCGCAACGTAGGTCTCGACTTTTTGCTTCGAGGCTTCCCAGCTCTCGATGATCGTATCGATCCAGTGCCAGGCCGCCTCGACTTCGTCACGCCGCATGAACAGCGCGGGATTGCCGCGCAGGACTTCCATAAGCAGCCGTTCATAGGCATCGGGATAACGCGCACCGAAGGTCTCCTCGAAACTCAGGTCCAGCGACACGCTGCGCAGATCAAATCCGCCCGGGCCGGGCTCTTTTGCCATTACCGATAGCTTGACACCCTCGTCGGGTTGCAGCCGTATCGTCAGTCGATTGGGTGCCACGTTGTATTTCTGTTCCGGAAATATCGAATGCGGCACTTCCTGGAACTGCACGACGATTTCGGAGTGCTTGCCCTTGAGGCGCTTGCCCGTGCGGACGTAGAACGGCACGTTGGACCAGCGCCAGTTGTCGATCTCGAGCTTCAGGGCAACAAATGTCTCGGTGCTGCTCTTGTTCTCGCCGAGTTCATCGGCGTAACCGGTCACCGTCTTGCCGTCGATGGCTCCCGCGGTGTACTGGCCCCGGACGGTGCTGGTTCTCACCGCATCTTCGGTGATTGGCCGCAACGCTCGCAGTACCTTGATCTTCTCGTCACGTACGGCATCGTGATGCAGGCTCGACGGTGCTTCCATCGCGACGAGGCAGACGAGCTGCAGCAGGTGGTTCTGGACCATGTCGCGCAGCGCGCCGATCTTGTCGTAGTACTCGACGCGGCCGCCAACCCCGAGGTCCTCTGCGACTGTGATCTGCACGTGATCGATCGCGCCTCGCCGCCACAGGGGTTCGAACAATGAATTTGCGAATCGCAGCGCGAGCAGGTTCTGTACCGTCTCCTTCCCGAGATAGTGATCGATTCGATAGATCTGGTTCTCCGGAAAACAATTGCCCACTTCGTTGTTGATCGCGCAGGCAGACTCGTAGTCGTGCCCGAGAGGTTTCTCCAGCACGATGCGGCTGTTGGCAGTGACGAGACCGTTCTTCTTCAGTCCCTGTGCGATCGTGCCGAACAGGCTCGGCGCGGTCGCGAGATACGCGACACGGATCCGGTCTTCGGCGCCCGCGAGCACTGCGACGAGCGCGCCCCAGTTGTCGTGGTCATACGCGTCACTCTGCACGTAGTGGATGCGCTCGCGCAGCTTCGCCCACTCCGTTTCCTCGAAGTCACCGCTACTGAGGTTGTCCTTCAGCGCCTCCTCGACCAGGCCGAGGTACTCGTCGCGGCTCAGTTCGCCGCGGCTGGCCGCGATGATGCGGCTGTCCCCCGTGATCTGGCCGTCACGCTCGCGGTGGTACAGCGCCGGCAGCAGCTTGCGCATGGCCAGGTCGCCGGTGCCACCGAATATGACGAGGTCGAAGACGTCGACCGGTACAAAGTTTGCCATTGGGAACCCCCCTACAAGGCTGAAATTTTACTACGAAATGTCCCTGTTTTGACAATTTTTCTAGATTTTAGGCAATTTTTTTTGTAGTTTTACTACATGCTAAGCCGAATCGAACAGCGGGCCACGTCCCTGAGCCGCGCCGAAAGGCGGGTCGCAAACTGGGTCCTCGCGCATCCACGCCAGGCGGCGGATGCCACCCTGGCCGAGGTTGCGCAGGCCTGCGGCGCCAGCGAACCCACCGTGATCCGCTTCTGCCGCAGCGTCGGGCTCAGCGGATTCCGCGAGCTGACCATCCGCCTGACCGAGGCGCTGAGCCGCCCCGTCAGCTATGTGCATCGAGACGTGAGCGCCGACGATGCGACTGCCGATGCGGTTACCAAGGTCCTCGACGCGGCGATCTCGTCGCTAATGGATATGCGCGCACAGCTGCTTGCCTATCCCATCGACGCCGCCGCAGCTGCGCTGTGCGGGGCCGGGCAGATCACGTTCATCGGACTTGGCGCATCCGGGCACGTCGCGACCGATGCGTGTCACAAGTTCTTCCGGCTCGGCACGCCGTGCAATGCGCACACGGACACGCCGAGCATCCTCCAGGCCGCCGCCATCGCCGGGCCCGATGACGTCCTGATCGTGGTTTCGCATCTCGGCGGCTGGGCCGAACTCGACCGGGCCGCTGCCGCCGCCCGGGATAACGGGGCGACTGTGATTGCACTTACGAATCCCTCTTCCCGGCTGGCGCGCATTGCGAACCTGGTCTTCGGCTGGGACCCTCACGAGGACACGAGCGTCTACACGCCAATGAGTTCGCGACTCGCGCAACTTGCGCTGCTCGACGCACTCTACGTCGCGTTCGCGTTGTCACTCGGAGACGTTGCGGCCGACAAACTGCGGCGCAGCAAGGACGCGTTGCAGGGCATGGCCCAGCGTTAGATTGCCGCGGGCCGCGGGCTGCTAAGTAGTTCCCCGCATTGCTGTTTCGACCCTGTTCAAGCACAAATAGGCTAAGCGTACGAGAGGGCGAATACGTCGCCCAGGAGAGTACGAAATGCGCAGGTATCTCGTTTCCATTGTTGCCATAATCCCGCTGGCATTCTCGTCTGCCGTTACCGCCGGAGACTACCAGGACGGCCGTGATGCATACGACGTGGGCAACTTTGACAAGGCCATGGCCGTATGGGCGCCAGCCGCGGAGAGCGGCGATGCCGACAGCCAGTACGGCATGGGGTTGCTGTATTCCGAGGGCATCGCCGTCCCGATGGACGATCTCCAGGCCCTGAAGTGGTTCGGCCTCGCAGCCGAGCAAGGTCACGGCGAGGCACAGTACAAGCTGGGCGTCATGCACGCCAACGGCTGGGGCGTGCCCATGAGCGAAGTCGAGGCGATGAAGTGGTATCAGCTCGCTGCCGAGAACGGCATCACAGCTGCCCAGGTGAGCCTCGGCACCATGTATCAGAACGGCTTCAGCATCGAGCAGGACAAGATCGAAGCCCTTAAGTGGTTCACCATTGCCATGAAGCTCGGTGATGGCGACGCCCGTGTGCACCAGGAGTACCTGGCGGAACGCATGCCGCCTGAAGAGCTCGCCAAGGCAGATGCCGAGGTCAATGCCTGGTTCAACGATCACCAGACGATGCTGGCGGAAAGCCGCTAGCGCGACACCGTTTGCCCAGAGGACGGCCACCCGCCGTCCATGATCTTCGGGGCGTCGTGCACGGCGCCCCGAAATATTTCAACGTCACCACCCCCGCCGCCTCCTGAGGCGGGGCACTGCCGGTATGCAACTCCCGTGTAATGGAAACGTGCAGCGAGTCGTTCGGCCCCGGTGGCCAGCGTTGGTTTCCGATCATCGCACCGACAGTCAATTCGAGCCATCGGCCGAAACCACACACTTGCAAAGGTAAGAATAACTATCCGCATGGGTCGGCTGTGACGCGGTTCGGCTATAGTGGCGTCTCCGGTGTCGACGCAGCGCGGAATGACTGCCACGGGGCGTTATGAGAATAGTGAAGCCAGCCTTATGCATCTGCCTGCTAACCATGCTTGCAGGAGTTGTCGCGGCCCAGGAAATCGAACGCATCGAGCCGCCGTTCTGGTGGATCGGGTTCGAACACAATGAAGTGCAGCTTATGCTGTATGGCAACAACATCTCGTCACTGACGCCTGCTACACAGTATCCCGGCGTATCGATCAAGAGGATCGTTCGCGTCCAGAATCCGGACTATCTGTTTGTCTACCTGGGCATCGGCCCGAATACGAAACCGGGAATATTCGACATCGTTTTTTCGGAAGGCGATTACACGATTAACCGGACTTACGAGTTGCGGCAGAAAAGCACCGAGCCGGATCACGTCGCAGGACTTTCCGCGGCGGATGCAATTTACCTGGTCATGCCGGACCGCTTTGCAAATGGCGATCCGAACAACGATGAGTTCTATTTTCTCGACGACAAGATGGACCGGGAAGATCCCTACGGCCGTCACGGCGGAGATCTAAAGGGAATCGCCGACAACCTGGATTACATCGTCGATATGGGCTTTACCTCCGTTTGGCTGAGTCCGGTTGTCGAAAACAACGTGCCGGTTGCGTCATACCACGGCTACGCGACGACGGACCATTACAGCGTGGATCCCCGCCTCGGCAGCAACGAACAATTCAAGGAGTTGAGTGCAAGCATGCGGGCAAGAGGCATCGGCCTCATCATGGACCAGGTCGTAAACCACATTGGCAACGGACACTGGTGGATGGACGATTTGCCCGCCAGCGACTGGCTCAATTTCCAGGTCGACCCCGTCATCACGACGCATCGGCGCACCACCAACATGGATCCTTACGCATCGGAGTATGACAAGAAGATCCATTCCGACGGCTGGATTGTCGAATCGATGCCGGACCTGAATCAGCGCAATCCCTTGCTCGCCGACTTCCTTATCCAGAATTCGATTTGGTGGGTCGAGTATGCCGGTCTGCAGGGCATCCACGTAGACACCCTGCCCTATTCGGACAAGCGCTTCATTAGCGAGTGGACGCGCCGCATCACACGAGAGTACCCCGGTATCAGCATTGTCGGGGAGGAGTGGAGCGAACTGCCGGCCGTGGTTTCATACTGGCAGCGAGGCAAGGAAAATTACGACGGCTATGTTTCGTATTTGACGGGCCTTTTCGATTTCCCGGTTCAGGCAGCATTTTCGCGCGCGCTAATGAGTGAGCCCACGAGCTACAGCAGCGTCTGGACGTCGCTCTACGAACTCGTCGGCATGGACTTCCTTTACCAGGACCCGATGAACCTGGTCATTTCTCCCGGTAACCATGAGATAGATCGCATCTACACTCAGCTCGAGGAAAATTACGACCTGTACAAGATGGCGATGATCTTCTACACAACCATGCGCGGGACTCTGCAATTCTTCTATGGAGACGAAGTCCTCGCGTCACACCCGGGGAGTATCAGCCATGGCGAACTCCGCAGCGACTTCCCCGGAGGGTGGGCAAACGACGAGGTGAACGCATTCACGGGCGAGGGACTCACGGAACAGCAGCGCGACGCGCAGCAATTCGTCAAAAGCCTCCTGGCGTGGCGAAAAACCAGTGCGGCCGTCCATCACGGCAAATTCATGCATTTCGCTCCGATCGGGAATGTCTATGTGTACTTCCGTTACGACGAACAGGATACGATCATGGTTATACTGAATCGTCACGACGAGAGTGTCACGGTCGAGACCGAACGCTTCGCCGAGCGTATCGGCAAAGCGACTCACGCCACCGATGTAACCAGCGGGAAGCGTTACAGCATTGACGAGTCGCTGGTTCTCGAGCCTCGATCGGCATTGTTGCTCGAACTCGAAAATAATTAGAAGGACGGTAGTGTCCCGTCATTGATTTCCCGTCAGCGCGCCGGGTCTACGACGACCTGGCTCTCTAAGGGTCGGATCCGGGGACATTTGGAACCTGTTGCAACGCATGAGTCAGTCAGCAAACGTACACCCGGCAGTCAAGCGGCAAGCCGGCGTCTGCATGCACATCACCTCTCTGCCGGGCCCCTATGGAATCGGCGAGATCGGCCGGCATGCCCGCGCATTCATCGACCGCCTTCGCGACATGAACCTGACTGTCTGGCAATTCCTGCCCATTGGCCCGACTGCCTATGGCGATTCACCCTATCAGCCGCTATCGACGTTTGCCGGCAACGAGCTGCTGATCGACATCGGCGATCTCGTCAACGAGGGCCTCCTGACCGACGATGAGGTCGGCGAACTCCGGACTCTCCCCGAGCGCTACGTCGACTACGGTGCCCTGATCCCCATCAAGACCCGACTACTCCGGATGGCGGCCGGGCGTCTCGCAGAGTCGGACAGACCGGAACTGCACCAGATCTATGACGAGTTCCTGGCGGAACACGATGAGACGTGGCTGCACGACTATGCCCTGTTCCGGATTCTCAAATCCAGGCACGGCGAGCGTCCGTGGACGGAGTGGAAGCCCAGCTACCGGCGGCGCGATTCCGACGCGCTCCTCGACCTCGAAGAATCCGCAGCGCACGAGATAGCACTGATCAAGATCACTCAGTGCATGTTCTTTTACCAGTGGCAGGCACTGCGGAAGTATGCCCATTCGAGCGGGGTGAGCCTCTTCGGCGACATACCTATCTACATCGCCCTGGACAGCTCCGACGCATGGGCCAACCGCGACATCCTGCGGCTCGATGACGCAGGCCGACCAAGCCACGTTGCTGGCGTGCCACCGGACTACTTCAGCGAAGACGGCCAGCTCTGGGGAAATCCCCTCTACGACTGGGAATATCACCGCAAGAGCGGCTACAGCTGGTGGATCGACCGGTTGCGCGCATCGGCCGAACTCGCCGACCTCGTGCGTATCGATCATTTCCGCGGCTTCGAGGCGTACTGGTCCGTGGCCGCGGAATCGGAGACCGCTCGCACGGGCGCGTGGGAGTCGGGTCCGGGCGACGAGATATTCGACGCGATCGAGAAGGCGCTCGGGGACCTGCCCATCATCGCCGAGGATCTCGGTGTCATAACGCCGGAAGTGGATGCGCTGCGCAAGCGCCACCACATTCCCGGCATGCACGTGCTGCAGTTCGACGTCACCAACGAGAACATCGATGTCGACGATTTCGACGAAAACTCGGTCTGCTACACGGGGACGCATGACAACGACACCACTATCGGCTGGTTCAAAGGCAGCCCCGGCGACATGCGCTCCCGCAAGGAGATTGTCGCCGCGCGGCAAGCGGCGCTCCGGGTCACGGGAGGAAGACCGGAGACGATACACCTGGACATGATCCGCAGCGCATTCGGGACGCGGTCGAAAATTGCGATGGCGCCGATGCAGGACTATCTCGGCCTGGGTTCGGAAGCCCGGATGAACGTGCCCGGCACATCCAGCAACAACTGGCGGTGGCGCATGCTCGATGCCCAATTGACCGACTCAGTCTGCGACAATATCGCTGCAATGGCGGCGGCGGCGGGACGCGCGCCGGTCCGGTAGTGTGCTCACTGCGCGACCTCGGGCCGATCGCGGTGTACCCTGCGGCCTGATTTGACGATTATCGATTGCGGAGGAACTGTTACATGGTCAACCAAGCCGCCATGGAAGATGCGCGCTTTATAAGCCGGCTCACGCGGGAGACCGTCGCGCTGATTCTCGCGGGCGGCCGCGGGTCGCGCCTGCACGAACTCACCGACTGGCGCGCAAAGCCGGCGCTGTACTTCGGCGGCAAGTTCCGGATCATCGATTTCCCGCTGTCCAACTGCATCAACTCGGGCATTCGCAGAATTGGCGTGCTGACCCAGTACAAGGCGCATTCGCTGATCCGGCACCTCGTGCAGGGCTGGTCGTGGTTCCAGGCCGGCGCCGGCCAACGTGAATTCGTGGAGATCCTGCCTGCATCCCAGCGGGTAGGTGGCGAGTGGTATCGCGGAACCGCAGACGCGGTCTACCAGAATCTCGATATCATCCGCACTCACGACCCGCGCTTCGTGCTGATTCTGTCGGGCGACCATGTCTACAAGATGGACTACGGAGCCTTCCTCGCCGCGCACGTAGAGCGGGAAGCCGACATGACCGTCTGTTGCCTCGAGGTGCCGCTCGAAGAGGCGGCCGGCCAGTTCGGCGTCATGACCGTCGACGAGACCGGGCGCGTCATCAAGTTCACGGAAAAACCCGAGCATCCGGACCCCGTTCCCGGCAAACCGGATATCTGCCTCGCTTCGATGGGCAACTACGTGTTCAACACCGAGTTCCTGTACGAGCAGGTGATCAAGGATGCCGATACGGTCGGCACGCAGCACGACTTCGGCCGCAACATCATTCCCTCGATCATCGATAACTACCGTATCTACGCCTACCCTTTCCGCGACCCGAAGACAGGCGCGCAAGCGTACTGGCGGGACGTCGGGACGCTGGACGCCTTCTGGGAAGCGAACATGGAGCTGGTCGCGGTCACGCCGCAGCTCGACATGTACGATAAGGTCTGGCCGATCTACACGCACCAGACGCAGGATCCACCGGCCAAGTTCGTCTTCGACGAGCAGGATCGCAGGGGATATGCCCTGAATTCGATGGTATCCGGTGGCAACGTCATATCCGGCGCATTCATCAATCGCTCTTTGCTGTTCTCACGCTGCCACGTGCACTCGCACAGCACGATCGAGGACTCCGTCATCCTCCCCGATGTCGACATCGGCAAGCGCTGCCACGTCAAGCGCGCGATTATCGACCGCGGCACTATGCTCGAATCCGGCTCTGTCATCGGCGAGGATCCCGACGCCGATCGCGAGCGCGGCTTCCGCATTACTGAGAACGGCATCACGCTCGTAACGCCGGACATGCTCGGCCAGCATCTGCATTTCACACGTTGAACTGGGGCAGCCTGTTATCGCTACCAAGCATGTCCTGTTTATAGCGGCGGAAAACGGCGCATTGCCGGGCGGCAAAGTCGGCGGCGTCGGCGACGTCGTGCGCGACCTGCCGCGCGCATTGAGCGGGCCAGGTTGGGGGGCGACGGTACTCACGCCGTCATATGGCGCATTTCACAGGCTGCCCGGTACGACCGAAAAGCAACCGGTCACGGTCCGGTTTCGCGGTACTGACCACGAGGTCCGGGTATTCGAACTGGTCGTCGAGTCGGTAAGCACCGTGCTGTTCGAGCACGATCTCCTGGTGCCGACGGAAGCCGGTCGTGTCTACCACAACGACGGCCCTTTGCGCCCCTACGCAACCGACGCCAACAAGTTCGCATTCTTCTGTACCGCTGCCGCAAGCTGGATCGATACGCTGACCAGCCTGCCCGATGTCGTTCACCTGCACGATTGGCATGCCGCCTTCTATCTCCTGCATCGAGAATTCTCGGCCAGCGGCGCACGACTCCGGGAGATCCCGACCGTTTTTACGATTCACAATCTTACGTACCAGGGCCAGCGGCCATTGCGCGGCAACGACTCCTCGCTGGAGGCCTGGTTTCCGGAGATGAACTACGACGCCAGGGTGCTTGCCGACCCGGTCGCTGACGACTGCATTAACCCGATGGCGTTTGCGATCCGTCGCGCGGACCGTATCAATACGGTCTCGCCGACGTATGCGCAGGAGATTCAATGCCCGAGTAATGCCGACACCGGGTTCATCGGCGGCGAGGGGCTTGAAAACGACCTTACACGGGCGGCCGAGGAAGGACGCCTGTTCGGCATTCTGAACGGCTGCGAATACCCGGCGAGCCTTGGCCGGCACCCCGGCTGGCAACGCCTGCTGATGGCCGGATGTGAGGCCGTTGACGAGTGGCTTCATGAAAGTCCGGGCACGGCCGTTCACGAGCTTGCACGGGACCGCCTTAAAGCGCTGCCGAAACGCAGGCCTCTGCACGTGCTCACCAGCGTCGGGCGAATCGTTTCGCAAAAGATGCAGCTGTTCTTCGAACCGCTGGCCGACGGCCGCAGCGCCCTCGAGCATATCCTCGACAAGCTTGAGCGCCGCGGCGTGCTGATACTGCTCGGCAGCGGCGACAGTGACTACGAAGAGCGACTCGCGCGGATCGCCTCTGAATACGCCAGCTTCGTCTTCCTGCGTGGCTACGCGGAAGACTTCGGTAACCTCCTGTACCACGGCGGCGACCTGTTCCTGATGCCATCGAGTTTCGAGCCTTGCGGCATCAGCCAGATGCTGGCGATGCGCTCCGGCCAGCCCTGCGTCGTGCACGGCGTCGGCGGACTGCACGACACCGTCGAGAGCGGCATCACGGGTTTTGTCTTCGCCGGCAGGACGCGGGCCGAGCAGTCCGCGGCATTCGTCGATCGCGTCGAACAGGCACTGCGGCTGCGCCACGATCAACCTAATCGCTGGCAGAAGATAAGGGAACAGGCCGCGGCGCAGCGTTTCGACTGGGCGTCGTCAGCACGGCAATACATCGGACAACTGTATGAACACGATCGCGACTGACACCAGGAAGAACAAGGATGTGTACGCCGCGCTGGCCGGCGGCCATCACGGGGATCCCTTCGGCGTACTCGGGGTGCACCAGGCGGGTGGTTCTCGCATCATCCGTACGCTGCAGCCTCACGCCGAGCGCGTCGAGGTTATCGATAACCACGGCGCAGTACTCTCCAGGATGGAACGCGTTCATCCCGACGGCGTTTTCGCTGCCATCATGCCGCCACGACTGCGTCATTACCGGTTACGGCTGACCACCACGGCGGGCGACACGCTGGATATCGAGGATCCGTACCGGTTCCCCACGACGCTGGGCGACCTGGACTTGTACCTGTTCGGGGAGGGCTCGGACAAGAAAATCTATACCAAGCTGGGCGCGCAGCTGCGAAACGTGGCGGGCATAAGCGGCACGCGTTTCGCCGTCTGGGCACCGAATGCCTCGCGCGTAAGCGTCATCGGCGACTTCAACGACTGGGATGGCCGCCGCCACGCGATGCGCCTGCATCCAGCCAACGGGTTGTGGGAAATATTCATCCCGGGGGTCGGCAGCGGCGAGAAATACAAGTTCGAACTGCTCGACCACAACGGCCACCTGCTGCCCCTGAAGAACGACCCTTTCGGGCATTATCACGAACCGCCGCCCGGTAATGCCTCCATCGTGTTCGCGAGCAAACACCAGTGGTCGGACTATGGATGGATGCAGCGCCGCGCCGCGGGTCCGGAACTGGACCGGCCCATCAGCATTTACGAAGTGCACCTGGGCTCGTGGCGGCGCCGGCCCGAGGCTGGCAACCGCTACCTGAGCTATCGCGAACTCGCCGATGAACTCGTTGACTACGTGGTCGACACGGGCTTCACGCATATCGAGTTGCTGCCGGTCTCGGAACACCCGTTCGACGGCTCCTGGGGCTACCAGCCGATCGGCATGTATGCGCCGACACAGCGTTTCGGCGATCCGGATGATTTCCGCTACTTCGTCGATCGCTGCCACGCAGCCGGCATCGGCGTCATCGTCGACTGGGTGCCGGCACACTTTCCGCGCGACGAACACGGCCTGCGTCGCTTCGACGGCACCGCGCTCTACGAGCACGAAGATCCGCGCAAGGGCGAACACGCGGACTGGGGCACCCTGATATTCAATTTCGGCCGCCGCGAGGTCATCAACTATCTCATCGGCAGCGCGTTGTACTGGATCGATGAATTTCACGTCGATGCGCTACGCGTGGACGCGGTTGCATCGATGCTCTATCTCGACTATTCCCGCGAGGACGGCGAGTGGGTGCCGAACGAATTCGGCGGCAATGAGAATCTGGAGGCCGTGGCGTTCCTGAAACGTCTGAACACGGAGCTGCACGCACACGGCGCGACCTCCTACGCGGAAGAGTCGACAGCCTGGCCCGGCGTGTCGCGTCCCGTCGACCAGGGCGGCCTGGGCTTCACATTCAAGTGGAACATGGGGTGGATGAACGACACCCTTTCATACATGGGCGAGGACCCGGTTCACCGCAAGCATCATCACGACAAGATGACGTTCGGCCTCGTTTACGCCTTCAACGAGAATTTCGTGCTGCCCCTGTCTCACGACGAAGTCGTGCACGGCAAGCGCTCGCTGCTCGGCCGCATGCCGGGCGACGAATGGCAGCGTTTTGCCAACC
>JBFEXY010000018.1:0-17701 GCA_041562415.1 Woeseiaceae bacterium | reverse complement strand
TCCGGCGCCGGACCTTCATCGGGAGACTTTATTTCGGTCGTCGCAAAGTTGGTGTGTGAGACACAATCCAGGACTTCGTCGAACTGCGCGCCGATCTCGCTGCCCTTCGCCATCCATAGGTCGGTGCCCCTGCCCATGGCTCCGCCACTCGGCCAGGACCCCAACCAGCCGACGTCGAACGTGTTTTCTCCAAAGTAGTGTGGTGTCAGCGTCACGGCAAAGTAATCTTCTGCGCCATTGTCGTCCATCCACTTGTTCCAGTTGTCGATGACATTATCGAGGTCGGCGGGACCTTGTCCGGCGCGGTAATTACAGGTGAAGGTCTCAACCGGAATAAAACGCCGTGCTTCCTGTTCATGATTGTCGGCGAAAGCCGGGATCATCCCGAAAACGAGTACGGATGCCGCGGAAACGGCAAGTGTTCTTCTCATTGTTATTCCCCTACAAAGATTGCTGTGACACCCCAGAGCGGGGCGCATGCAGAAAGTATAGACGAGGAATCAGCTCAGGATAGGACCGAGTCTGGCAACAAGATGATCGATCTCACCAATCGTGTTGTAGTGCACGGGCCCCACTCGCACTGCGCCACCCGAGTCGTAAATGCCGAGAGATTTCGCCACTTCAACGGCATAGTTGTGGCCGCTCCAGGCAAATATATTCTCCGACGCGAGTGCTCGCGCGATGTCTTCCGGTGCGTGTCGTTCATGCGTAAATGCGACAGTCGGGCCGCGTCTCGACATCGCCTCATCAGCTGTAATACCGTGAATCGTGATGCCGGGTATCGACTGCAGGCCCTGCACGAGATGCTGGGCCAGCCTTTGCTCGTATTCGGCTATGGCCACCATGCCAGCGCGCACTTTCTGCCTGCGGTCGCCCTTCCCGCCGGCCATTGTCTCTCCCAGCCAGGCGAAATAATCCACCGCCGCAGCGGTGCCTGCCATGCCTTCGTGCGAAGCCGTACCGGGTGCGAAACACCAGGGAATTGATTCCGGTGCCGGGCGCACCTTGTAGGGCTCGAGAATCTCCAGAACCTCGCGCCGGCCCCAGAGCGTGCCCTGGTGAGGGCCGAAAAACTTGTAGGGCGAACACACCAGGAAATCGCAACCGAAGTCCTGAACGTCATTCACCATGTGGGGCGCGCTCTGCACCGCGTCGATGTATGTCCAGGCGCCGGCCTCCCGGGCCATTCGGCAGATCGACCTGATGTCGTTGATGGTCCCCGTCAGGTTACTGGCCGCACAGACGCAAACCAGACGCGTACGTTCATTGAGCAGGCCTTCGAGCTGTCGCAGATCGAACTCGAACGTTTCGGTATCGAATGGCAACCAACGAATCGTCAGCCCGTGGTCACGTGCCAGTAGTACCCACGGCTCAACGTTTGCGTCGTGATCCATGCGCGAGAGGATGATCTCGTCACCTGAATCGAACTCGCGCCCGATCGAACGCGACACGTGGAACGTGAGTGACGTCATGTTCTGGCCGAAAATGATCTCGTCAGCCGAGGGTGCATTGAGGAAGTCAGCCATTGCCTGTTGGGCGTCCGCGACGATATCGTCGGCTGCAAGCGAGGTCCGGAAATAGCCTCCAAGGTTAGCGCTGGCGTGCAACATGCAGTGCGACATGGCATCGACGACTCGCTGCGGCACCTGCGTGCCGGCGGGATTATCGAAGTAGACACGCGTTACTCCGCCGTCGGTTTCGCTTAATGCAGGAAATTGCGAGCGAATCGCTTCGAGATCGAGTGTCATGATGGCGCTGGCTTCTACTCTTCGGCTTTGCCGCCCCATTTTTCGCGATGCGCGTCTTCCGCGCGCTGACGAATCTTCTGATGCCGTCGGGTCAGCAACAGGGAACCGGGATCGCAGACCCGCGCTTTGATCAAGCCCAGGTCGCTGGCCGCATCGAACAGACTGGGATACCAGCGTTCCCAGTTCGGCAGCAATTTCTCTACCTGATCCCGAAGACTCATGGGTCGACTGTAGCCGAGCCCGCTCCGCGTGACAATGACGCGCTTCCGGTTTTTTGCGCTACCCGCCTGTCAGGTTTCTTCCAGGATCTTGAGCAGCGTTATGCCCGCCGCAAATGCCATCCCGCCCAAAACGATCAACTGCACCTGTGGCAGAAATTGCATAGGCGCATTCGCGATTTCGGTGGGCACGACATTCAGCAGCGGCACTAGTGCAGTAATGAGCTGCACCGCCGGCTTCAATGCAAAAGCGGCTCCCACGAGGACGGCGATCGGCAGAGCCAGGCGATTGACCCAGATCCGGCGACGGATCCTCGATACGATCCTCGCGCTGAAGCCGTCGTCGGCTATTGGCTCGGCTTTTAGGGCCGATGCCAGCAGGCGATCCACTGCATCTGATGTTTTGTCAGCCATATTTATGATTTTCGATTTCAAACTGCGTCCTGATCTTTTCCTTGGCGCGATGAATAATTGACTTCACCGTACCGGCGGGTAACTCGGTCGCTTCCGAAATCTCCCGATGCGAAAGACCACACGCATACGAGAAGATCATAATTACCCGCTCCTGTTCGTTCAATGCCGCCAGCAGGGTGTCCAGATCCAGCTCGGTTTCGGGGGCGTTGTGCCCCGTCGTCGCCGATCGGTCCGTTTCCTGCCCGGCCTGCTCGAGGATTTCGTAGTACCGCTTCGACTTGCGCTTCGACTGCAGGAAAGTCGTGTATGCAATCTTCAGCACCCAGCCGATGAAGCTTCCGGTCCCCGAGTAGGTATGGATCTTGTCCCATGCATGCAGGAAGCAATCCTGCGCCAGGTCGTCCGCAAGCGTCTCGTCCCGCGCCAGCTTGCGGAGGAAATTCCGCACCTGCGACTGGTGGCGACGGATAAGTTCACCGAATGCAGCTGCATCCTGGTTGGCCACCACGCGCGCGACGAGAAGTTGGTCGTCGATGGTTTCTCTCCCGGAAACCCTTTGCGAATCAGTCCGACTTTCCGAACCGGTGCATCAGCAGGAAACCCACACCAATCGACAATGGGAACATGGAAATGCCTAGCAACGGGCGTATCGCATCTTCCTCGCCCAGTATAATCGCGAATAACGCGAAACCAGCAGCGACCAGGACGCCGATCACGCCACGCCGCAAGTCTCGCTGCGCCGACACCGGCGGGTTGACGAGATTTTCGATCAGCTCGGGCGACAGGCCCTGCCCTTTCTCTATCGCCGTGCGGATCGTCATCTGCAGATCCCTCTTCGCCTTGTAGCGAAACCATACCCACAGCGACAACACGACCGAGAGGCCGATAAACATCGACAGGGGTATCCAGACTTCATTCGGGCTCATTTTCGAACTCCTTCGATTAAGGTAAACAAATTGGCTGTCTTCACCCGTTAGATGAGCCTCGTGCGCCATTTGGATGCGTGGGGCGCTCGTTTTTTTTCCTATATAAATCAATAAACTGAAAATTTTTCTCTCTCGCGGGAGCCGGCCGATAACCCCGCAGACCGCTCCAGCGCGTTTTTACCGGGCATGGACATCAAAGCCCGACTTCAGGATCCACGTCATTACCAGATCGCAGTGCTTGGCACACTCGTCACATACGGCGTCCTCGCGCTGGATTTCGGCGTACGCCTGGAGAACGCGGTCGTTATCGTAATCACGGCACTCCTGGTCCAGTTTGCCGGAACACGGGCTGCCAGACTACCGCGCTTCGACCCCCTGAGCCCGTTGATTACTTCGCTGTCGCTGACTTTGTTGTTGCGTACCGACATGATCGCTGTCGCCGCACTCGCCGCAGTTATCGCAATATCCAGCAAGTTCCTGGTTCGCGTACGGGGCAAACACGTATTCAATCCTGCAAATGTCGCAATCGTGACGCTCATGGTGTCGACCGACCATGCATGGATGTCCTCCGGGCAATGGGGCAGCGCCGCGATTGGCGCGCTCGCCCTTGCCTGCCTGGGTCTCATCGTATTGACACACGCGAAGCGAGCCGAAACGACGCTCGGCTTCCTCGGTTTCTATGCACTGTTGCTGTTCGGCCGCGCGCTTTGGCTCGGCGATCCGCTCACGATACCGATGCACCAGCTACAAAACGGTGCACTGCTGGTTTTTGCCTTCTTCATGATTTCGGACCCGAAAACGACACCGGATGCGGCCATCGGCCGTCTGGTCTATTCGATGCTGGTAGCAGGCGTCGCATTCGCGATCCAGTTTGTCCTGTATCGACCTCATGGCCCGATTCTCGCCCTTGTCGCCACGGCACCTCTTGTGCCCGTGATCGATTACCTGTTTCGGGGAACGATTTATCGCTGGAAGCACTACGTAGGTGACTACCCCGTTAGTGACAGCCCCACGAGCCTTACCGCAAATCGAATAAAAGGAGTTTACCGATGAGATTACTTGCAACCATCCTCGCCGCGATCCTCACGATCGGGCTCAGCACTACAGCACAGGCATTCTGCGGCTTTTATGTTGCCAAGGCCGACACGAGCCTGTTCAATCGCGCGTCACAGGTCGTGTTGGTACGCGACGGTAAACGCACCGTGCTCACGATGGCAAACGACTTCGAGGGCGACGTGAAAGACTTCGCGGTGGTCGTGCCCGTGCCCACGTTCATCGAGCGTGACCAGATCAATGTTGGTGACAAAGCAGTGATCGATCATCTCGATGCGTATACATCGCCGCGACTCGTCGAATACTTCGACCCCGATCCGTGCATGGTTGGTCGCCGGCTGAAGATGTCACAGGACATGGCGGCGCTGCCATCGTCCAGGTCGGCAATGGAAAGGGAAGCCCGCTCCCAGGGCGTCACTATCGAGGCCAGCTATACCGTTGGCGAGTATGACATCCTCATACTCTCCGCCGAGGAAAGCGATGGCCTGATCAGGTGGCTCAATGACAGTGGCTACCGGGTTCCCCGAGGTGCCGACAAGGTCGTCGGCAGCTACCTGAAGCAAGACATGCGCTTCTTCGTCGCGAAGGTGAACCTCGAGGAGCAGAAGAAGTCCGGCTACACCTATCTTCGCCCACTCCAGGTTGCCTATGAAAGCAATAAGTTCATGCTGCCGATCCGGCTTGGCACGCTCAATGCGAAGCAACAGCAGGATCTCTACGTTTACGCCCTGACCCGCACCGGGCGTATAGAAACCACTAACTACCGCACCGTAAAACTGCCCAGCAACATGGAAATCCCGGCATTCGTCAAGTCTGGGTTTGCAGATTTCTACCGGGACATGTTCGCCCGCCAGGCGGAAGTCGAAAATGACCGCGGCGTGTTCCTCGAATATGCATGGGACATGTCCTGGTGCGACCCCTGTGCCGCCGACCCGCTGTCGGACCGGGAACTCCGGAGTCTTGGCGTATTCTGGCTGGCCGATCAGTCGAGTCCGCAAAAAATCGCACCGCCCGGTGCCCGGAATGTATTCGTGACGCGGCTGCACGTCCGCTACGACCGCGAGCATTTTCCCGAAGACCTGGTGTTCCAGGAGACCGGCGACCGCCAGAACTTCCAGGGGCGCTATGTAATTCGTCACCCTTGGAAAGGCGAGGCCAGTTGCGACGTCACGGCATACTACGAGACGGTTAGAGAGCGCCAGGAACGTGAAGCGCAACAGCTTGCGAATCTCACCGGCTGGGATATCGACGACATCCGCGCAAGAATCGACTTCCCCGACGGGATGCGGCCGGAGGAAGAGACAATTCCCTGGTGGAAGCGACTCTGGGACTGAAGTTATCGGCACGGGTGCCCAAGGGCACCCGGTTGCCTAGCGGTAAGGCTTGAGGATCTTTTGCAGCTCACCTTTCGGCGGCCGCAGCGACTCCATGGGCAACTCCGCAAACGGCGTATCGACGTTTCCCATCAGGTCGTGCATTTCCTTCCGCTCGTCGTCGATATACAGCAGCCCGGTAACGATTTCCCCGGCGTTGAAGCGCTCGCGCAGGTATTTGAAAGCTCCCGCACGACTCGTCGGATCGTAGTCCGCGTCGATCTTTCGCAGCATGATTTTGCTACCGTCGTGCATGGCGACACGCATCGAGGAACCCTGTTCATACTCTGCCGTGATCTCCTCGAACGGCGCTATGTAGTCCACGTCGACGACGTGATTGTAGAACTCGCGGGTGTGGGCATAACTCTTCGTCGACCCCTCGTGATCGTTGAATGTCACACACGGGCTGATGATGTCGACCAATGAGAAACCCTTGTGCAGCAACGCTCCCTTGATGAGTGGCACGAGTTGACCCTTGTCGCCGGAGAAGCTGCGCGCGATATAGGTGGCGCCGAGACTGAGCGCGGTGCTCACCGGGTCGATCGGTTCCTGCTGGTTCGGCAGCCCTTTTTTCGGCTTGCTGCCGATATCCGCGGACGCGGAAAACTGTCCCTTGGTCAGTCCGTATACACCGTTGTTTTCGATGATGTAACACATGTTCACGTTACGGCGAATCGCATGCACGAACTGGCCCACACCGATCGACAAAGAGTCACCATCCCCGGATACGCCGATATACGTCAGGTGGCGATTCGCGGTATTGGCGCCGGTCGTTACCGACGGCATGCGACCGTGCACGGAATTGAAACCGTGCGACTGTTGCACGAAGTACGCGGGTGTCTTTGACGAGCAGCCGATGCCGCTCATCTTGGCAAGCATGTGCGGCTCGATATCGAGTTCGAATACGGCCTGGATAATCGCAGCCGTTACCGAGTCGTGCCCACATCCGGCGCACAGAGTCGAGACAGTGCCCTCATAATCACGCGACGTCAGGCCCAGTTTGTTCTTGCGCAGACTGGGGTGGGAGACTCGCGGTTTGGCGATGTAACTCATGCGGCACGACCTTTGGATATCTCTTCGAGAACCTTATCGATGACAAATCCCGCGTTCATCGGGATACCGTTGTAATGCAGTAATGAAACCAGTTTATCGGGTCGCAGATTGAAATCGAGAATCAGCAATGCGCGTAGCTGCGCGTCGCGATTCTGCTCGACGACGTAGACAACTTCGTGCTTGTCGATGAACTCCCTGACAGACTCACTGAACGGAAAGGCCCTGACCCGGCAGTAATTCAGTCCGACATTCTGCTCGCCAAGCCTGTCGAGGGCCTCCTTGCAGGCCCCGTTGCCGCTGCCAACCGTGAGTATGGCGGCGTTATTGAACTTCGAGTATGCGATTTCCGGCTCCGGCACGAGTTGGCGGGCCGTCTCCCATTTCACATCCAGGCGATCGATGACTTCCTGGTAATCCGTCGCGTTCTCCGTGTAGGCACCGTACTTCGTATGCCCGGAACCGCGAGTAAAATACGATCCCTTCGGGTGCGTGCCCGGCAGCGTGCGATACGGTATTCCGTCGCCGTCGACATCGAGGTAACGATAAAACGCCTCCATCTCCTCAATGTCTTCCGCCGAGAGAACCTTGCCTCGATCGTGCACATAATCTTCATCCCACTCGAACTCCGGCACCATCCAGTCGTTCATGCCTATATCGAGGTCAGACAGGACCATCACAGGCGTCTGCAAACGATCCGCAAGGTCGAACGCCTGCGGCGCCATCGTGAAACACTCGTAGGGATCGGCGGGGAACAGCAGCACGTGCTTGGTGTCGCCGTGCGACGCATAGGCACAGCTAAGGATATCGGACTGCTGGGTCCGGGTCGGCATGCCCGTCGACGGCCCGGTACGCTGCACGTTGAAAATAACCGCCGGAATTTCGGCATAGTAGCCATAACCGATGAATTCACTCATCAGCGAAATACCCGGACCGCTTGTCGGTGTAAAAGAGCGCGCACCCATCCAGCTGGCACCGAACACCATGCCGATTGCTGCGAGTTCGTCTTCAGCCTGGATGATCGCGTAGGTCCGCTTGCCGCTCTCGGGATCGATCCGGTACTTCGCGCAAAATGCCCGAAAGGCATCCATGAGTGACGTCGATGGCGTGATCGGATACCAGGCGCCGACGGTAGCGCCCGCATAAACGCAACCCAACGCCGAAGCCGTGTTTCCGTCAATAACAATATGCCGGCGAGTCGCGTCCATCTTCTCGACCTTGGGTGGTGCCGGACCGCTGAAATTCTCCGCCGCATAGTCATATCCGAGGTGTATGGCTTCCATGTTCGACGCGATGAGATGCTGCTTTTCGGCAAACGTCTCCTCGAGCAAGCCCTTTATGACCTCGAGATCGATATTCGTGAGCGCAGCGATGACCCCGACGTACGCGATATTCTTCATCAGGATTCGCGTGCGCACGCCGTCGAATCGTTCATTACACAGTCGCGACAGCGGCACGCCGATGACCGTGATGTCCTGCCGCTCCAGCTGCCTGCTGCGCGGCCAGGTTGAGTCGTAAACCAGCCATCCACCCGGCGCAACTTCCGCCAGATCCTGGGCATAAGTCTGGACATTCATCGCTACCATGATGTCGACGCGATCGGAGCGCGACTGGTAGCCATCCTTCGTTACCCGTATCTCGTACCAGGTGGGCAGTCCCTGGATATTCGACGGGAAATAATTCTTGCCAACGACGGGTACACCCATGCGGAAAATGGCTTTTCGCAACAGGCCGTTTGCGCTTGCCGAACCGGTACCGTTCACCGTGGCAATCTTGATGACGATATCGTTGGTTCCAGCCACTCGATAGCCCTCGACTCAGGCAGCGCTTACGCCGGCTTTCTTCGGCCGGGCTTCGGATGCGTCGTCCTCTGCGTACGGAATCAAGACCTGTGATTTCTGCATGTCCCACGCACCGGTCGGACAACGCTCGGCACACAGACCGCAATGAACGCAGATATCCTCGTCCTTGACCATTACCCGCGACGTGTGCGGCAGTTCAGCCGACACATAGAGCGCCTGCTCCGGATTCTCTGCCGGCGCCGAAAGCCTGCTTCTCAGATCTGCCTCTTCACCATTATGGGTGATCGTCAGGCATTTGACCGGGCAGATATCGATGCAGGCGTCGCATTCGATACAGAGCTTGGCCGCGAACACTGTCTGGATATCGCAGTTAAGGCACCGCTCGACTTCCTGGATCGTCTGCTCAACCGTAAAACCCAGCTCTACCTCGATATCGAGTTTCTTGAATCGTTCCTTGAGCTCAACGTGCGGCATGATGCGGCGCTCGGCCGGGTCGAAATAGTTGGAGTAACTCCACTCGTGCATGCCCATTTTTTGCGACAACAGGTTTATGCCTCTCGGCATGCGTTGCCCGATATCCTTGCCCTCGCAGTACTTGTGAATCGAGATGGCGGCTTCGTGCCCATGAGCGACAGCCCAGATGATGTTCTTCGGGCCGAACGCCGAATCACCACCGAAAAACACGCCTTCCCGTGTGCACATCATGGTGGTCTCGTCGACGACGGGACAGTCCCATTCGTTGAATTCGATACCGATGTCGCGCTCGATCCACGGAAACGCATTGTCCTGACCGATCGCGAGAATGACATCGTCACAGGCAATCGTCTTTTCGCCAAGCACCGTGCCGCGGTCGATGCGGCCGTCTTCGCCAACCGCATACTCCATCAGCTCGAAGGTCATTCCGACCAGCTTGCCATCTTCGATCACGAACTCTTTCGGCGAGTGATTGACGAGTATTTCCACATTCTCTTCTTCGGCATCCTCCAGTTCCCAGTCAGATGCCTTGAAGAACCCGCGAGGCTTGCGAGCCATGACCTTGACGTCGGTAGCGCCGAGGCGCAGTGATGTGCGGCAGCAGTCCATGGCCGTATTGCCGACGCCGATGATCAGCACGCGCTTGCCGATCTCCTCAATATGCTCGAAGGCAACCGACTCGAGCCAATCGATACCGATGTGTATGCGGTCGCTGTCGTAACGTCCGGGTATCTCGAGGTTCTTGCCTCGCGGCGCCCCGGTGCCGACGAACACCGCGTCGAATTCACCACTGTCGAGCAGCTCTTTCATGCTCTCGATACGATGGTTCAGCTTAAGGTCGACGCCCATGTCGACGATGTATTTGATCTCCTCGTCGAGAACCTCGGGTGGCAGACGGAAGCGCGGAATGTTCGTTCGCATCAATCCGCCTGTGGTGTCCAGCGCTTCGAAGATCGTGACCTCGTAGCCGAGCGGCCGAAGATCGTTGGCAACGGTCAGCGACGCACAGCCGCAGCCGATCAGCGCCACCTTCTTGCCGTTGGTCTTCGCCGCCCCTTTCGGCAAGCGGTCCGTGATGTCCTCGCGATGATCGGCCGCGACACGTTTCAGCCGGCAAATAGCGACCGGCTTCTCGTCGACGCGTCCGCGGCGGCAAGCCGGCTCGCACGGCCGGTCACAGACGCGTCCGAGTATTCCCGGAAACACATTCGACTTGCGGTTCTCGATATAGGCGTCGCCAAAACGCCCCTGCGCAATGAGCCTTATATATAGAGGTACATCGGTATGAGCAGGACAGGCCCACTGACAGTCGACCACCTTGTGGAAGTAGTCGGGATTTGAGGTATCCGTTGGCTTCATGCTTTTGCCGCGCCCGCTTCCCGGCGAACGGGCCGATCCCACGTTGGGGGCTAGCATAACGGGATCGACCGGAAAGTAAACCGTTTTGGTCACACGAGCCGAAGCCCGCAAAAACAGAACGTTCCGGGTGCAGCGGTCCTACCTCGCCCGCGTGAACTCCAGGCGCTGACCGGCAATGTTCTTCGTTAGCTCGCCATTTCGATAGACGACCTCGCCGTTGACGATAGTCGTATCGATAGTTGACGAGAACTCGTGACCCTCGAAAGGCGACCAGTGACACTTGCAGAGCAGGTTGGATTTCTCTACCCGGAACGGCTTGTCGGGGTCGACGATGGCGAGGTCCGCATACCAGCCTTCGCGCACGTATCCCCGTTCAACCACCCCGAACAGGTCAGCCGGCGCGTGACAAGCACGATCGACGATAAGTTCCCGTGTAATCTCCCCGCGAGCTGCAAGGTCGAACAGCACTTGCAGTGCATGCTGCACGAGCGGCAGTCCTGCCGGTGACTTGAAGTAGCTTTGCCTCTTTTCGCTCGCCGTATGCGGCGCGTGATCGGTCGCGATCACATCGATACGTCCCTCGTTGAGGGCCTTCACGAGTGCCGCCCTGTCGCTCGCCGCCTTGATGGCAGGATTGCACTTGATGCGCGTCCCGAGATCTTCGTACCGGGATTCATCGAACCACAGGTGGTGCACGCATACCTCCGCCGTAATGCGCTTGTCAGATCGATGTGCTTTCGAAAACAGCGCCATCTCCAGGGCGGTGGTGAGGTGTAGAACGTGAAGCAACGCATCGAATCGGCGCGCCAGTTCCACCGCCATGCTGGACGACTTGAGGCAGGCAGCCGCGGAACGAATTGCGGGGTGTTCCGACATGGGGACTGAATCGCCGTACTCGGCACGGGCTTTCGCTTCGTTATCCCAGATCGTGGGCGAGTGCTCACAATGCGTGACAACCATGACCGGTGCGTGTTCGAAAATCTTTTCGAGGGCCATCGGATCGTCCACGAGCATGTCGCCGGTCGATGCGCCCATGAATGCCTTGATACCGCAGGCCTCGCCGACCTCGAGAGCTTTGATCTCGTCGATATTGCGATTGGTCGCGCCGAGGTAAAAGCCATAGTTTGCGGTACAGCGGTGCTTGGCCATCGCGTACTTGTCGGCCAGGGCTTGCCGTGTGGTGGTCTGCGGATTCACGTTCGGCATGTCCATGAAGCTGGTTATGCCACCCGCGGCGGCGGCGGCTGATTCGGTCGCCAGATCGCCCTTGTTAGTGAGCCCCGGTTCACGGAAATGGACCTGGTCGTCGATCATGCCGGGCATCAGCAAGCGTCCCTGGGCATCGATGACCTCGACGCCCTCGGTCGCGGCTATCGAGGAGTCGATCCTGCTGATCCGTTCGCCTTCGATCAGTACGTCGGCGTCACGTGTCTCACCTTCATTAATAAGGCATGCGTTGGTGATAAGAAGTTTGCTCACTCGCCCGGATTCCGCAGAAACGTATCGCTCACTTACATTATGAAATGCTCAGGTCGCAAAAGCCACGGCTCGGTCATTATCGAGGTCGATAAAGCGACCGGCCGCTGCCAGCACGTTGCTACGATGCGCGACACAGATCGTTGTCACACCGAGTGTTCCCAGGTTTTCGATGACGCGACGCTCTGTCACCTGATCGAGCTGACTGGTTGCCTCGTCAAGGAACAGGACACGCGGCTGCCGGTAGACCGCGCGCGCCAGCAGCAGACGCTGCACCTGGCCGCCGGATAGCCCACTGTCCGCCCCGACAAGCGGCGTATGCACGGCCATGGGCAGGTCCTGGATCTCATCCCATATGGCTGCAAGTTCCGCGGCTTCGCGAAGGCGCTCGACGTCGACATCGGCCCCGAAGCCCGAGATATTGTCGGCAACAGAGCCGTCGAACAGCTGATCGGACTGCAGCACGATGCCGAACTGCCGGCGCAGCGCGCCGCGATCCCAGAGTCTCGCATCCATACCGTCGTACCGGAGGCGGCCGCGATCGGGTTCCAGTGAGCCGGCGAGCAGGCGCAGTAGCGTGGTCTTCCCGCTGCCTGACGGCCCGCGGATCACGATCGACTCGCCTTCATCTATGGAAACATTGAACTCTCTCAGTACTTGCGGGCCGCCGGGGTGCCGGAACGCGAGATCATCGCAGCTTATCCTGCCGCGCAACGGCTGCCGCAACGCGTTCCGGCGAGCAACCGGTTCCGGTGGCTCGGCAACGATATCTGCAACTCGCTCCAGGTGGGTGCGCGTCAGGTATAGCTGCCGACCCGCAGCGAACAGCTCGACCGTCGCTGCCATCAGGGTCGCGCGCAGGCTCAGGAACGCAAAAAGTACGCCTAACGTGAATTGTCCGTCCAGCACCCCACCGATGCCGGCAGCGAGAAACAGGGCATACTCAATCACGGTAACGACTCCCTGGCCCGTCCCCGTGATGATTGCCAGCTTTTGCTTGCGTGTCTCTGCGTTGATTGCCGTTGCGAAGCCGTGTTGCCAGTGTGCAAGACGTTGCGCGCCCAGGCCCATCGCGTTTACTGCCGGATAGGCGCGCAGGGACTCGATGAGGGAATTGCCGGCCCGTGCCGCAGCCACGATCTGCTCCGCATTGAGCGAGCGCGAGCGCGGCAAAAGCATTCCGTGCAACAGCGCTATAACGATCACCGCGCCAATGGCGATCGCAGTCAGCAACCTGCTGTAGACAAGCATCAGCGTCACAGTCGCCAGCACGACGGTGCCCTGAACCACGAGCCGCAGGCTGGTATCGGTCAGCACGACATGCAATGGCCGGATTGAATCCACTCTGGACATCAGGTCACCGACGGAGTGGCGTCCGACGGTGGCGGCCGGCAGCCGCAGCAGGTGCCGGATAATGAGGGCGGTCGAATCGGCTGCCAGCCGCATGCCGGTAAATAAGGCGATACGTCGCCGTAACGTGTCGATCAGTACCGCCGCGAGCATGACGAGAGCGAGGCCGGCGATGACGCGGTGGAGCCAGCGGCGATCCTGACCGAGCACTACCTCGTCTATCAGCAGCTGGGTGGCTACCGGCGGTGCAAGTGACAGCAACTGCGTCGCAATGAGCAGAAACAGCATGCCGCATAGATAGCGTGGCAATCCCCGGAACGACTGCACGAGTCCCCTCCAGGATGGCAGCCGACTTGCCGATTGCACCACGAAATCAGGGGCGCACGTGAACTCGACGGCGACGCCCGTAAAGGCGGCGCCGAACTCTGCCCGGCCGAGCACGCGCCGGCCTGCGGCTGGGTCATGGATGACGATGCGGCGGCGATCGACTTTGGTTACGACAACGAAGTGATCAAATTCCCAGTGCAACACCGCTGGCAGGCGCAGCTGTTGCATTTCGGCGATGCCAAGGCGCAGCGGACGGCCAATCAGGCCGAGCGAATTTGCGATCGACAGCATCGTGTGGAGATCTGGCCGCTCGTCACCGTAGCGGCAACGCATGGTCGCCAGGTCGAGGTCATGGCCGAAGTACTTCGCAATCATCGTAAGAGCGGCCAGGCCGCATTCAGTCCTTCGCGACTGCAGAATCAGCGGTACCCGCATGGTCAGGACCTGACCGGGTCTCCGGACACGCCGCGTAGCAACCATCGATATAGCGGCCATCGCGCACGAATGAGGTCGGCCTGGAATGATGTTCCGGGCGGCAGCGACCAGCTTCGCTTCCCCGCCCATATCGCACCTTGCTTCAGTTGCGCCCGTACCACGAACACAGGGCCTTTCAGGAGGAAGTCCGCATCGACTTCGTCCGGTGCAAGGACGATTTTCGAAATCGACGTGACGACCGCGCTTTGGGTCCCGAACAGCTGGTGAGGATAGGCTTTCAACTGCAGTTCCACGCGCTGCCCGACGGTAATCATTCCGGCGTTGTCGGGACTCAGGAACAGCCGCGCCTCGAGGCGGCTCTCCGGTGAATAAACCGTCATCAGAACGTCACCAGCTGCGACGTCTTCTCCGGCGCGCACCGTCAGGCCCGAAACGATCCCGCTCCCGGGGGCCGTGACCTCCAGAGCGGATTGCAACTCGGTCAAGGCGATCTGCCGCAACAGGGCTTCCCGCCGCCCCCCGGCATCGCGCCGCATCGCGGCCACAGTGTCCCTGTCCTGTACCAACTGCTGCTCGATCCGCAGGCGCTCGTCCTGCAATGCCAGTACCCGTTGCTCTGCCGCCAGTTTTGCCGCTGTCGATAGCAAGACAGCAGCCACGGAATCTTCTGCAGCGTCATCGGCAATTGCCCTCGCGACAGCGAGCCGCGCATGCCTGTCCGCCCGCGCTGCAGCGATCGATGCCTGTTTCGTGCGGGTTTGCACCTCCGCCTGCACGGCGGCAATCCTCTCCCCGGTGAGACGCAGGCGGTGATGGTTAAGGCGTTCACGCGCACCGGCTATCTCGTCCTGCCGTTCGACGGCGTCATCGAGCAGCCGCAGCTCGCGCCGCAGGGATTCGAGGCGTGCCTCGAGCTCCGGTTCCTTTCCCGGTGCGCGCTGCGATCCCGACAGACGCAGTAGCACCTGGCCGGACAGGACGCCGTCGCCGTTCGCGACGGGCAGGTGCTCGACACGGCCGGACCTCGGCGCCCTGACCTTCAACAGGCCGTCGGCGGGCATTAGCACACCGTATGTCCTGACCCGATCTGGAATCTGGATCGACGCAACGGCCGCAGCCAGCATTGCAGTGACCATGCCAGCGACGCTGGCGGCCAGCCACATCGAGGGTGGCCTGATCAGGGTCACGGGTCCGAACCAGCGTTGTCGCGCCGAAAGGAGTGCCTGTTTCCGAAACAGCGGTGGGGTTCGCTCGGTCATCACCTCATGGAATCACCTGTCATTCGGCACGGCGACTCGTGATTCCTCGCAATTAACGAAATTTTTGCGAGACCTGCCCGGGTGTGCGATAACCGGAACCCTTATGCCCGAAGCCAACATTAGCGCTGATGATTATCTCGAGCGGATTTCGAATTCGTCCGTGTATGACGTTGCCCGCGAAACGCCACTGGAGCTTGCAAAGAATCTTTCCGCTCGCTTTCGGAACCGCATCTGGCTGAAGCGTGAGGACCTTCAGCCCGTCTTTTCATTCAAGCTTCGCGGCGCCTATAACAAGATAGCCTCGCTATCCGACGAGGCTTTGCAGGCCGGCGTGATCTGCAGTTCGGCCGGCAACCATGCGCAGGGAGTGGCGCTGGCCGCAAAGCGCCGCGGCGTACGTGCAGTGATCGTGATGCCCGTTACGACACCATCGATCAAGGTGGATGCGGTGCGCTCACTGGGTGGCGAGGTCGTGCTGCACGGCGATACCTACGACGATGCCTTCGCACGCGCGAGCGAGTTGCAGGAAGACCAGGGTCTGACGTTTATCCACCCGTTCGACGATCCGGACGTGATCGCGGGCCAGGCCACGATCGGCGTCGAGATCATGAAGCAGGCACGCAACCGGCCCGATGTGATATTCGTTCCGATCGGTGGCGGCGGTCTCATCGCCGGCATCTCTCTCTACATCAAGTCGCGGCATCCGGATGTCCGCGTCATCGGCGTGGAGCCCGAAGACTCCGCCGCCATGCAGGCGTCACTGGCAGCCGGCAAGCCGGTCAGGCTCGACCACGTTGGCATCTTCGCGGACGGTGTAGCGGTGCGCCGCGTCGGCGACGAGACCTTTCGCCTGTGCCAGCAATACGTCGACGAAATCATTACCGTCGACACGGACCACATCTGCGCGGCCATACAGGACATTTTCGAAGACACGCGGTCGATCGTGGAGCCGGCCGGCGGTCTCGCCATTGCGGGTGCGAAAAAATACATCGCCGATAACAACGTTGCGGATCAAGACCTCGTTGCGGTCTGTTGTGGGGCTAATGTCAATTTCGACCGGCTCAGGCATATAGCGGAGCGCGCGGCCATCGGCGAAGAAAAGGAAATGTTGCTCGCCGTCGAAATCCCCGAAAAGCCGGGCAGCTTCCGCCATTTCTGCGAGGCCCTCGGGCGGCGCAGCGTAACCGAATTCAACTATCGGTACAGCGACTCGGCGAAAGCGCACATATTCGTAGGCGTCGAGCTGCATCGCGGCCTGGCAGAGCGGCGCGAACTCGTCGAGCATCTCCAGGCGAAAGGCTACCGGGTCAAGGATCTAAGCGACAACGAGATGGCGAAGCTGCATGTCCGGCATATGGTCGGCGGGCGTTCGCCAAACATTGCCAACGAGCGAATCTACCGCTTCGAATTCCCTGAGCGCCCGGGTGCACTCCTGGATTTCCTGAATGCTATCGGTACCGACTGGAATATCAGCCTGTTCCATTACCGGAATCATGGGTCCGATTACGGTCGCATCCTGGCAGGCATCGATGTGCCGGAGCGAGACACCGCTGAACTCGAGGCACATCTCGCTGATCTCGGCTACGCGCACTGGGAGGAAAGCGATAATCCCGCGTATCGGATCTTTCTCGCCTGACCAATCCACGCAGCTGGCCGCACCATTGGTCCGGCATGCGCTTTTATTCCAATAAGTTTGCAACTTTTTGTCGCCCCGGGGCATCTCAATATCAGGAAGGCCGATATTGGGGTGACTGATGAAAGCCAAGGCGACGATAGTTTCCCTGTTCGCACTCGTGCTGGCGGCGGCGGTTGTAAGCGGTGAGCAGCACCGCCTGTGTGTTGAGGCGGCTGTAGATAACGGTGCTGCATTCGAACCGTTGCATATCGCCACGATAGAGGTTGACGTAACAAACTGAAAATCCCTTATGCTGTTTGTTTCGTACTGACTGGCGGTGGCGTTTGCCACCGCTTTTTTTTTGGCTGTCAGCCCCACATCTCCCGCATTTTTGCCGCGACATCCAGCTGCCGGCCGGAAACGACGCCCGTATCCGGTGATGCCGCCTCACCGCGCCCGCGCCAACACTGATTGAAGGTACCGAGCAGGGTCTCCGTGACAAAGCGGCTGCGCGCACCATAGACATGCCTGTCACCATCCCGCGCTTGCTGGGTGACATGGAATCGCAGGGGCGCCACCAGTGTCAGCGACTGCTTGGCTCGCGTCATCGCGACGTACAGCAACCGCCTCTCTTCTTCGATCAATTTCGGTTTGCCGGTAGCGAACTCGGATGGAAAATTTCCGTCCGTTACGTTGAGCACGTAAACGGCGTCCCACTCCTGCCCCTTCGCGGAGTGAACCGTCGATAACACCAGGTAATCCTCGTCGAGGAGTGGGTCTCCAGACAAATCACCGGTGGCGCTCGGCGGGTCCAGCGTCAAC
>JBFEXY010000017.1:0-18296 GCA_041562415.1 Woeseiaceae bacterium | reverse complement strand
CTCGACGAAATCGTCATGGGCGTCGCGCTGGTGCAGGAATACGGGAAGGCCGGTTTCCGCGGCGATGTCGAGCTGGGCCTGGAAAGCCGACAGCTGCGCCTCGCGCGGTGAAAAATTACGGAAATAGTCGAGCCCGCATTCACCGATCGCGACGACGCGTCCCCCGGAAGCGAGCGTCCGGATCAACGCGTCGCTGTCGTCCGTGTAATCGGAGGCGTGGTGTGGATGCACGCCGGCCGTAGAGTAGAGAACGTCGCGATATTCCTGCGCCAACCCCGCTGCTTTACGGTTGCTTTCGTCGCTACTTCCCGTAACCACGATGCGGGACACGCCAGCGGCGGCGGCGCGCTGCAGCACCTCGTCGCGGTCGTCGTCGAAACTGTCGTGGGCGAGGTTGGCGCCGATATCTATCAGGGAATGTTCCATGATGTCAGTCCGGGCCCCAGCGGAAGTAGTAGGCTCCGAGGGCCAAAAAAACCAGGCTTAATAGTGTCAGCATGATCATGCTCGGTGCAATGTCGAGCAGTGTAGCCCCGTCGAGCATGACCGCACGTGCGGAATTCAGGACATGAGTAAGCGGGAAAACTTTTGCGAGCCCCTGCACGGCCGGCCCGGCACCTTCCAGCGAAAACCATACTCCGGACAGGATCATCATCGGCCAGGAAATCATGTTCAACAGGCCGCCAGCCAGTTCCTCGGATGTCACCCTCGCAGCGATGAGCAGGCCCAGCGACACCATCGATATACAGCCTACGACGGTCACGAGTAACAGCGTCATGTAACTGCCATCCATTCGCGTATCGAGGATCAGGTGCGTGGCGAAATAGACGAACGTGGTCACGATCAATACCAGCAGGAGACGCGAGGCGACCTGGGCCATGATGAACTCATGGGGCCGCAGTGGCGTGGCGCGCAAGCGCTTGAGAAAACCATTCTTGCGGTAGCGTACGACGACGTAGCCGACGCCGAACAAGCAGCTGAACATCATGTTCATGCCGAGTATGCCCGGCAGGACCCAGTCGACGTAGCGGATCGGGTCTCCGCTGATCTGGGCTTTTTGCATCCGCCCCCCCGCAGCCGCATCCGACTGGAGCAGCAGGCGTTCGGCGAAGTAGCCCCTGGGGGACTCGGGGTTGACCCAGTAGCGGCGCTCATCCCTGAAGCGGACCAGCAGGTCGAGACGATGCCTCTCGACTTTGCGAAACCCGTCGGCTTCGTCACTCACGGGGACGAACTCGATGAAGCGGGACTCGAGGAAGGGATGTTCACCTGCATCGATTTCGGTCGAGGATTGAAGCACACCCACGGTGTACTGGTTCCTTCCTTCGCCTCCGAATACGAAAGCCAGTCCGAACACGAGGATGACCGGCATAAGGATGTTCCATGCCAGCGTGCCGCGGTCGCGAACGAATTCGCGGTTGCGGGCAACAAAGACGGCGTAGATCCTCTTGAGCATCGTCGCTATTAGGCTCAGGATCGCAGTGAATGGCCGGTCAGGTCGAGGAACAGATCCTCGAGATTGGGCTGCCGGATCTTGATCCGATTCAGGTTTTCAACACGCGGCGCGAGCGCCTCGAGGCTCGTGGAGACATCAGTCGACACGATTTCGACGATGCCCTGGTTTTCGTAGACGACGTGTTCGATGCCCTCGAGGTCCCCGGCAACATCCTCCAGTGGCAGTTCGATAATCAATCCGTCGTAACGGTTCCTGAGGAGTTCGTCAGGAGGTCCGCTCGAAATGATCCTCCCGGAGTCCATGATCGCGATCTCATCGCACAGGACGTGCGCTTCGTCCATGTAGTGCGTCGTAAGAATGATCGTAGTCCCGTTCGCCTGGATGCGCCGCACCAGCGTCCAGAAGTTGCGTCGCGCCTGGGGATCGAGGCCTGTCGTCGGCTCATCGAGAAATACGAGCCGCGGCTCATTAACGAGCGCTACCGCGAGGAAAAGTCGCTGCCGCTGTCCGCCGGAGAGCTTGCGATTGTCCCGGTCAAGCAGTTCGCCGAGGGAGCAGTCCTCGATGATGCGGTCCAGATCGGCATGCCGATCATACAGTTTCTGGAACATCTGCAGCGTCTCCCGCACGGTCAGGTAATCCTGCAGCGCCGTATTCTGGAACTGTATTCCTGCCTCCTCGCGGAAGCGCCGCCCGGCATGTTCCCCGAAATAGTAGACCTCGCCGGAAGTCGCCGGGGTGACTCCCTCAATAATCTCCACGGTTGTCGTCTTGCCGGCACCATTCGGGCCCAGCAGGCCAAAACAGATGCCCTCGCGCACCTCGAAGCTGACGTCGTTCACGGCGACGACACCGGGATATCGCTTGACGAGATTCCTGGCTTCCAGTGCGATTTGCATCGGGATCTGTCCGGCAAAGGACGTTAGGTTAGCCGAAGGGTCCTGCGGCAGCCAGCCTGCCGCGGTGTTGCAACCGAAAGGCGGCGAGCGGCATCAAACTAGTAGATCAAACACCAGGGGATGTAGAGAAATGACCAGGACTGTAAACACGAGCGCATTCGTGACTGCGCTGATCGCACTGCTGCTGGCCCTGCCGGCTCAGGCCAGCGTGAACAAGAGCATTACGATCGACGCCGGAGCGACGTCCGATGGCGCGTCGACGGTCAACGGCAAGGTCACGGTCGGCGCCGGGGCTACGGTGAACGGCGATGTCGGCAGCGTGAACGGCTCGATCCGAATCGAGGAGGGCGCAACGGTCGCGGATGCGGAAACCGTCAACGGTGGCCTGCGCGTCTCGGACAAGGTCCGGAGCCGGAATCTCAGTACTGTCAACGGCTCCATCGAGGTGGCCGGCGACGTGATGGTTGACGGCGAGGTAACAGCCGTTAACGGTCGAATCACGGTCGGCGGTGGCAGCAAGGTCGCTAAAGATCTCGGCAACGTAAACGGCGATATCGAGCTGCAGGGCAGTGAGGTTGGCGGGGACGTTTCCACCGTCAATGGCGACATCGAGCTTGCCGACGGCGCGGTCGTCATGGGCGACGTGGTCGTCGAAAAGCCGAAGGGCTGGAACAACAGCAAGGACACGCCGCGCGTGGTCATCGGGCCCGGTTCTCGGGTCGAGGGCGTCATCCGCCTCGAGCGCGAGGTCAAGCTCTACATCAGCGACTCGGCCGAGGTCGGCGGCGTTGAAGGCGTGCTGACGATGGACGATGCTGTTCGTTTCAGCGGCAAACGACCCTGATTCACAGTAGAATCCGGCTGTGCCAGGCGCAGCCAGACAACTCAAGCTATTCACGGATACCGAGAGGCCCGGCGATTCGCCGGGCTTTTCCGTGAGGGAGAGCGGCCGGGCGAAACGCCTGTCAATCAAGGTCTATCCGCGCGGCCGGGTCGAGGTCGTCGTGCCCAGGAGAACCCGGCCACACGACGTGCAGTCATTCGTCGACGAACACCGCGACTGGATCGAGCAGACTCGTGCCTCGTTCGCGGCAAAACATCCTCCCGAGCCGTTTGCGCTACCCGGCCGGGTCTGGCTCGCCGCGATCGGCCGCAGCTTTCGCGTGGCCTACCGCCCGCGAAAGGATGTGGGCACCGTGCGGTTTCGGCGACACGGCGACCTTCTCGCACTGACGGGTGAGATCTCGGACGAGGCGCAGTGTATTGCGGCGCTTAAACGCTGGCTGGCGATCGTCGCGAAAGAGGAGTTCGAACCCTGGTTGCGCGCCCTGTCTGCCCGCACAGGGGATTCGTTCAAGCGCATGCAGGTGCGCGGCCAGAAGACCTGTTGGGGCAGCCATTCGTCGACCGGCACTATCAGCATCAACTATTGCCTGCTGTTCCTGGAGCCCGCGCTGGTCCGCTACCTTATGGTCCACGAGCTTTGTCACGCCCGCCACATGAACCACTCGCGCCGCTTCTGGCGCGCGGTCGGGCTGCACGAGCCCGATTACAAGCGTCTCGACCGCGAGTTGGGCGAATCTTGGTCGAAGATTCCCGGATGGTTATGTATTTATTAACAATAACTTAACCGTCATTATTAAATAATTTTCTAGTTAATGTCGGCCGCTGCCGGCGCCGTGTCGTTTGCCGGGTCAACCGGCAGGGTGCGGGCGCGTTATCTGACTATGCAAGCAATCCTTTTGCACACGGAGGTAGCAGGATGAACATAGGACGTGCCAGGAAGATACTGCCGGGGCTCGCGATGCTGATCGCACTCGGCGGCTGCGCGACCGGCGAGCCGGTCGCGCTTTTGAGCGCCGCGGAGCTCGAATCGATGATTCACGTCGAGATCCGGCCTGTCGAGACCGACATTCCCGAAGCCGGGATTACCGACGAAACGTCCGTTGCCGCGGTTCAGCCCTGATCGAGTAGTTCGCGCAGATTGATCACGGCGGCATTGGCGCGTGCGAGGTAGTTCGCCATGACCAGAGAGTGATTCGCCGTCAGGCCGTAGCCACCGCCGTTCAGAACCACCGGCCAGCGCATGGGCTCCAGGCTTGCTTCGAGTTCCCGGATGATTTGCCGCACGCTGGCTTCGGCATTCTTGTCGGCCAACACCTCCGAGAAGTCGAATTCCACGGCGCGGAAGAAGTGCAGCAGCGCCCAAGCGGTGCCTCGGGCCTCGAAGAACACGTCGTCGAGTTCCAGCCACGGCGTACGTACTTCGATCGTGTCAGGCTGACTCTGAGCAGCCTCGGCCGAAGGATCGCCGGCGAGCCACTCATTGATCACGTCTGCAGCGACGCTGTTGCCGAGGCGGCGCGACATGCTCCCGAGGCGCTTCTCGACCTGAGCAAGCCATTCGCGAAGGCTGTCGGCGCGTGCGTAAAACTGCGCTTCCGGGGAGCCGCTGCCGGTAAGCCGATCGCGATAGCGGCCGAAACCCTTGATCGCATCGCGGTACTCGGATTCGGTGCGCGGCAGTATCCAGGAGTCGTTGTCGAAAAAGAATTTCGGCTCCGACACGGCAAGATCCGGATCTTCCGCCGATTGTGACTGGCTGCGGCTGAAGTCGTTGCGCGTGACGCGCGCGAGGTCACGTATCTGCGTCAGTACGCCGAACTCCCAGTTCGGCATGTTGTCGAGCCAGACGCCAGGCGGCATTACATCGTTGCTGAGATAGCCGCCGCGCTTGTCGAGCAGGGTCTCCGCGACGCGGATGAGTGTATCCGTCGTCGAGAATCCGACCACGGTTCGCTGGTCGTCGACGTACTCGTTGACCCAGAACAGCTTCGGCATGGGCGACCAGTACATGCCCAGCAGCACCAGGAACAGGAACACCACGCCGAAGACTGCGGCGACTGTCTTGGTCCAGCGAGACCGGGACATGATGCTTGCGGCGGATTTTTGATTCACGATGAACTCGTATGATTTATTCAGTGGGCGAGCGATTCTACCAGTTTCGGCAACACGACCCCCGCATTGCCGCGCAGGCTCGCGGTAAAGGATTCAGACTGCCCGGTCGGGTTCGGGTTCACTTCGATCGCCACGGCGCCCGCTTCGCGTGCAACGTCGCCCAGCCCGGCGGCAGGGTACACCAGCGACGAGGTGCCCACCGACAGGAATACGTCGCAGTCGGCAGCCGCCGCAAACGAGGCATGCAAGGCCTCTTCCGGAATTGCCTCCCCGAACCAGACGACGCCGGGACGCACATAAGCACCGCAATCCGGGCAGGTCGGCACGCCGTCGCAGCCGGCGATCTCGACGATATGGCCGTCAGCGAAGCACCGGTTGGTGAAAATATTGCCGTGGAACTCGATGACATCTCGGCTCCCGGCACGCTGGTGCATGCTATCGACATTCTGGGTGACCAGCGTAAGCCGGGGCACGAGTGATTCCAGCTCGGCAAGCGCCGTGTGCCCGGCGTTGGGTGCAGCTTTCGCGACGAGTTCTCGGCGCCACTCGTACCAGCGCCACACGAGCTCGGGATCGCGCGCGAACGCTTCCGGCGTGGCGAGCTCCAGCGGATCGTACTTTGCCCAGAGCCCGGTCTGCGCTTCGCGAAAAGTGGGCACACCGCTTTCAGCGGAGACGCCCGCGCCGGTCAGGACGCAGATATGGCGGGCGTCCCGAAGCGACTCAATGAGCGATTCCGGCAGCTCAGGCAGCGAGTTGCCTCAACACGTAATGCAGGATGCCGCCGTGCTCGAAGTAGTCGCGCTCCTTCGGCGTATCGATCCGGATCTTTGCCGTGAAGGTAATTGCATCGCCCTCGGCCGGCGTTGCCGTTACCGTCACCGTCTTCGCCTGCGGGTCCTTGTGGCCCTGGATATCGAACACCTCGGTGCCGGTCAGGCCCAGCGCAGCCGAGTCCTGACCGTCCTCGAACTGCAGGGGCAGCACGCCCATGCCGATCAGGTTGGAGCGATGGATGCGTTCGAAGCTCTTCGCAATGACGGCCTTGACGCCCAGGAGGACGGTGCCTTTCGCGGCCCAGTCACGGGAGGAGCCAGTGCCGTATTCGCTGCCAGCGAGAACGACCAGCGGCGTGCTTTCGTCGCGGTACCTGACCGAGGCGTCGTAGATCGACATCTGCTCGCCGCTCGGCTGGTGCCGGGTCCAGCCGCCTTCGGTTCCCGGCGCCAGCCGGTTGCGCAGTCGGATGTTGGCGAACGTGCCGCGCATCATCACCTCGTGATTGCCGCGCCGCGAGCCGTAGGAGTTGAAGTCGACCTGCTTGACGCCGTGTGATTCCAGGTAGCGCGCCGCCGGGCTGTCCTTGGCGATCGAACCGGCCGGTGAAATGTGATCGGTCGTGACCGAGTCGCCGAGCAGTGCCAGGACCCGAGCGCCCTTGATATCGCTGACCGAGCCGGCTTCCTTCGACATTCCGTCGAAGTAGGGCGGGTTGCGCACGTAGGTCGAGTCCGGATCCCACTGGTAGATATCGCCGGTCGTCGACGCGACGCGCTTCCAGTTGTCGTCTCCCTCGAAGACCGTGCCGTAGCTCGACTTGAACATGTCGGAGTTGATGCTTGCGGCGACGACGTCGTGGATTTCCTGCTGCGTCGGCCAGATGTCGCGCATAAAGACGTCGTTGCCGTCCTGGTCCTGGCCGAGCGGGTCGTTGTACAGGTCAACGTTCATATTGCCGGCCAGTGCGTAAGCGACAACGAGCGGCGGCGATGCGAGGAAGTTGTGCTGCACCAGCGCGTGGATGCGGCCTTCGAAGTTGCGGTTGCCCGACAGCACGCTCGTGCCGACGATGTTGCCGCTCGTGACGGCCTCCGCGATCTCGGGCTTCAGCGGCCCGGAGTTGCCGATGCAGGTCGTGCAGCCGTAGCCGACGGTGTAGAAGCCGACCGCCTCAAGGTCGTCGATGAGCTCAGCCTTCTCGAGGTAATCCGAAACGACGCGCGAGCCCGGTGCGAGACTGGTCTTGACCCAGGGCTTGGCCTTCAGGCCCTTCGCCGCGGCATTGCGCGCGAGCAGCCCGGCGGCCAGCATGACAGCCGGATTCGACGTGTTCGTGCAGCTCGTGATCGAGGCAATCAGGATCGAGCCGTCGTTGATCGCGACGTCCGCGCCGTCGAGTTTCGCTACGGCGCTGCCGCCTTGGTCGCGGTTCGCGACTGTGTCCGCGAGGATCTTCTCGTAGGACGCGGCTGCGCTGCTGAGCGCGATGCGGTCCTGCGGGCGCTTCGGGCCGGCGATGCTGGGTTCGACGTCGCCGAGATCCAGTTCCAGGACGTCCGTGTACAGCGCGTCGGGCTGGCCGTCTTCGCGCCACAGGCCCTGCGTCTTCGCGTAGGCCTCGACCAGGTCGCACTGTGTATCGTCGCGACCGGACAGTTTCATGTAACGGATCGTCTCACCGTCGATCGGGAAGATGCCGCAGGTGGACCCGAATTCCGGCGCCATGTTGCCCAGCGTGGCACGGTCGGCAAGCGGCATCTCCGCGAGGCCGTCGCCGAAGAACTCGACGAACTTGCCGACGACACCCTTCTTGCGGAGCATCTCGGTGCAGGTCAGCACCAGGTCGGTCGCCGTCGTGCCTTCTCTCAGCTTGCCGGCCAGCTTGAAGCCGATGACGTGCGGGATCAGCATCGTGATGGGCTGACCGAGCATCGCCGCTTCGGCCTCGATGCCGCCCACGCCCCAGCCGAGCACGCCGATGCCGTTGATCATCGTGGTGTGACTGTCCGTTCCAACCACCGTATCCGGATAGGCGCGCAGCGCACCGTCCTTCTCGGCGCCGAACACGACGCGCGCAAGGTACTCCAGGTTGACCTGGTGAACGATGCCGGTGCTGGGCGGTACCACCTTGAAATTGTCGAAAGCCTGCTGGCCCCACTTCAGGAACGAATAGCGCTCCATGTTGCGCTGGAATTCGATCTTCGTGTTGAGATCGAGCGCATCCGCGGCGCCATAGTGGTCGATCTGAACCGAGTGGTCGATGACCAGTTCGGCCGGTGACAGCGGGTTGATGTCTTCGGCGGAACCGCCGAGCTTGACGACGGCATCGCGCATCGCGGCGAGATCCACGACGGCCGGCACGCCCGTGAAGTCCTGCAGAATGACACGGCTGGGGGTGAAGGAAATTTCGGTGCTCGGATCGGCCTTTGGGTCCCAGTTCGCAAGCGCCAGGATGTCGTCCCGCGTGACGTCGCGACCGTCTTCATGACGCAGCAGGTTCTCGAGCAGGATCTTGAGCGAGTAGGGCAGTTTCGCGACGTGGCCTTCCTTGACGGCGTCGAGGCGGAATATTTCGTAGTCTTTGCCGCCCACTGTCAGTGTCGAGCGCGCACCGAAGGTGTCCTTCATGTGTGTGTCTCCGGAGTCTTGTTGTTAGTGCGGGGCTAACACCCCGTGGGGTCGCGGATTATAGCGAATGCTGCATAGCAGCGCTCAGGAAAATGCGGATTCTGGCATCGGCGAAGCGGCTGCCGTGCGCCTCTCCACAGCCTCGATAGTGGCGCCGCCAAGGCACCGATCGCCTTGATAAAAAACGACAAATTGACCGGGAGCCGCAGCTCGTTGCGGCTCGTCGAAACGCACTATTAGACGATCGTCGAGTGCGCGCCGTACCACGCAATCCTGATCGGGTTGCCGGTAGCGGATCCTGGCCGTGCAGTGCAGGCCGTCGTCGAGTTGTACCGGCGGGGCCCCGATCCAGGAGGCTTCGCCCGCGATCAGTTCGTCGCAGAGCAGCAGGGGACTGTCACCCTGGTCCACGATCAACGCATTCCTTGCGGCGTCCTTGTCCACCACGTACCACGGCTCGTCACCCGCGTCGCGGCGCCCACCTATGCCGAGTCCCTGGCGCTGTCCGAGTGTGTAGTACATAAGGCCGTGATGACGGCCGAGTTCCTCGCCCGCGGGCGTCAGGATGGGGCCTGGCTGAGCAGGGATATAGGTGCTGAGGAACTCGCGAAACGGGCGCTCGCCGATGAAACAGATGCCGGTGCTGTCCTTCTTGTCGTGTACGGCCAGACCCTGTTGCTTCGCGATTCGCCGGACCTCCGCCTTTCTCAGGCCACCGAGCGGAAATACCGTTTCGGCAAATGCGTCGGCGTCCACCGCGTGCAGGAAGTAGGTCTGGTCCTTGTTGTTGTCGGTTGCCTTCAGCAGAGCGACCGTGTCGCCGACGTCCCCGGTGCGGGCGTAGTGGCCGGTGGCCAACAGTTCGCCGCCCAGGCGCCTGGCATAGTCGCGAAACACCCCGAACTTGATCTCCCGGTTGCAGAGCACGTCGGGGTTGGGCGTCCGGCCGCTGCGGTACTCCGCCAGGAAGTACTCGAATACGCGATCGCGATATTGCCTGGCGAAATTGACATGATGCAACGGAATATCGAGTTGGGCGCATATTCGCCGGGCATCCTGCAGGTCCTGGGCGGCCGTGCAGTAACCGTCCTCGTCCTCCCAGTTGGTCATGTGCAGCGCGTCGACCATGGCGCCCGCGTCCTTCAGCAGGAACGCTGCCACGGCCGAGTCTACTCCGCCTGAAAGGCCAAGGATGACTCTGCGATTTGCGATGTTGGTGAGGTCGTACGCCATAGCCGGCGCATTCTATCACTGCGGGCGCCGGGTGCTGAATCGCGAGCCAGGACGCGCTCCCGCAGGGATTACACCAGGTCGGCGTTGGCGAGTACGGCGTGCACGTGATGCTCGAGCGGCAGCATGCCCGAGAACAGCGTGCCGGGTTGACGCCGGCCTGCCTCGAAATCCTGAATGCAGCGCTGCACGATCGGCGACCTCAGGCTCTGGCGACAGTAATCGATGTCTGCGCGGCTCAGCCAGCGTTTAGCGATGATGCCGTCGTCGAGTGGGCGCGAGTGGTCCTCGTTCAGAAGCGTCGCGACGTACACGATCCGGAGAAACTGCTGACGAGATTGCGGGTGAATCCACAGGTAGACACCGATCAACTCCCCGCAGGCGACATCGCAGCCGGTCTCCTCGAGGACTTCCCGAATGACGGCCTCCTCCGGGGATTCGCCGCTTTCGAGATGCCCGCCGGGCTGGTTGAGAACGACCGCGCCCGACGCGATTTCTTCCACCATCAGGTACTGGCCATCGCGCTCGATAATCGCGGACACGGTCAAATCCGTTGGTTGCATTTCCAATCTTCCTGAATTCGCGCCTGCAGCGACGCTTTCTTGTTCGTAGCTTTGGCTGTTCGGCCTAGATGCCGAGCTGCCTGAATTCCATTTCCACTTCGCTCGCGAGCCATATTTCGTCGAACATCTTGCCGTACAGCTTTGCGACGGCGGGCTCGTAGGTGTCCGCAATGCCTTCCCAGCGACTGGCCTGCAAGCGGTAGACGAGGGCTGTTTCGTCGGCGATGCAGAATGACTCGGCATGGGTGCGCAGGTCCTCGCGCACGTGACGAAATTCGATGTAGGTATTCAGCCGGCGGCCCAGGTGGACGAAGTTGTTGCCGTTCTTGATCGCGCGTGCCGGGTCCGCGATCAGGACACGGATTCTCGCGTAAGTCTGTGACAGGACGAGCCGCTTGATGACTTCGAGGAACTCGGGATCGTCGTAAATGCCTGGTTCCAGGTCATGGGTAAATATGGACACCTTGCGCGTTGCCTCACGGACAACATCGATGACGGCCTGACGCATCTCATCGCGGGTTGAAATTACCCAGCGTCTGCCTTTTTCCCGTGCTTCTTCCATACGTTGCAGCTGTTATCTCTTGTAGTCGCTGCGATCACTGATCCGGGTCGCAGGAATGCCATCTTAACCGGCCGTAGAAGCCGCCCTGTGCCAACTGCGTCACGTTTTAGGTGCTCGGTTCCATTTGAGAATCATTTCCGATCCGCACCAGACATGGGTTTGAGGCCGAATCGGGCTTTCGTAGCTGCCGTCATGGACTTCACATATAGCGCCGAATCAGCAATCCCTTGCCAGATCCGCCGCCAGTCCCAGGTAACTCTCGGGCGTCAGTGCCAGCAGCCGGGTCTTTTCGGATGCCGGAATATCGAGTGTTTCGATGAAGCCGTGGATCCGTTCCCGGGTGACGGCCTGCCCGCGGGTCAGCGCTTTCAGCTTCTCGTAGGGCTCCGGGATGCCGTAACGTCGCATGACCGTCTGCACCGCTTCGGCGAGCAACTCCCAGGCTTCCGCAATATCGGCCTGCAGCGCATCCCGATTGACCTGCAGCTTGTCCATGCCCTTGACAGCCGATGCCAGCGCTATGACGACATAGCCCAGCGCAACGCCGAAGTTGCGCTGCACCGTCGAATCCGTCAGGTCCCGTTGCCAGCGTGATATCGGCAGCTTCTCGGCGAAGTGGCCGAGCATCGCGTTCGCCATGCCCAGGTTGCCTTCGGCATTCTCGAAGTCGATCGGATTGACCTTGTGCGGCATGGTCGATGAGCCGACTTCGTCGCGGGCAACCTTCTGCCTGAAGTAGCCCAGCGAGATATAGCTCCAGAAATCCCGGCACAGGTCGATGAGAATCGTGTTGTAGCGAGAGACCGCGTGCGCATATTCGGCCGTCCAGTCGTGAGGCTCGATCTGCGTTGTGTGGGAATTCGGATCCAGGCCGAGTGCGTCGATGAAGCGCTCGCTGATTGCGCGCCAGTCCGCGTCCGGGTAGGTGACCAGGTGGGCATTGAAATTGCCGACGGCACCGTTGAATTTGCCGCGGATCAAGACGGCGCCGAGATGTCGTTGTGCAGACTCCAGCCTTTTGACGAAGTTGGCGATTTCCTTGCCCAGCGTGGTCGGGCTGGCCGCCTGGCCGTGTGTGCGGGAGAGCATGGCCACGTCCGCATTCTGCTTCGCCATGGCCTGCAGCCTGGCCTTTACGACTCGCATCTGTGGCATGAGCACTTCGCTGCGCGCCGTCCTGAGCATCAATGCATAGGCGAGGTTGTTGATATCTTCCGAGGTGCAGCCGAAATGCAGGAAATCCCTCAGTACCGAGGTGTCGGGCCCGTCCCCGAGCTTCTCGCGAATGAAATATTCCACCGCTTTCACATCGTGGTTGGTGGTGGCTTCGAACTTCTTGACCCGCTCCGCATCGTCCAGCGAAAAATCGTCCACGATGCTGTTCAGGAGGTCCTTCAAAACTGGCGACAGCGGGCCGATTTCGGGAATGTCCTTCTCGTCCGCGAGTGCCTGTAGCCAACGGACTTCGACGAGTACCCGGAAGCGGATCAGGCCGTACTCCGAGAAGATGTCACGCAGCCCGGCGACCTTGTCCGCGTAACGGCCGTCGGCTGGCGACAGGGCCTTGAGTGTGGAGACTTTCATGAGACTCAAACCAGTGTAGACTTGCGCGCGCAAAGCGCGAATCATACACGATTGCGAAACTACCGATTGCGAAACAACCCCAGACCCGAACACGTGGCCTAGACCGGGAAATCAAGCCGATGAACGACAAAAAATACCGCATTGAACACGACAGCATGGGAGAACTCCAGGTACCGCAGGACGCCTTGTGGGGCGCCCAGACGCAGCGTGCTGTAGAGAACTTTCCGATCAGCGGCCTGACGATGCCGCGCCAGTTTGTAGCGGCGCTGGGGCTCGTCAAGTGGGCAGCGGCCGGCGCCAATTCAGAACTCGGCCTTCTGAAAAGTGATGTCGCGGTAGCCGTGCAGAAGGCTGCTTTGGAAGTTGCTGACGGGCAGCACGACGCCCATTTCCCGATCGACGTATTCCAGACCGGATCTGGCACCAGTTCGAATATGAATGCGAACGAAGTCATCGCGCACCTCGCGACCGAAAAGTTCGGCTCCGAGGTACACCCGAACGACCACGTCAACATGAGCCAGTCCAGCAACGACGTGATTCCGACCTGCGTCCACGTCAGCGCAGCGATTACCATTCAACAGCAGCTTCTCCCGGCGCTCGAGCACCTGGGTGGCGTTCTGGAGATGAAAGCGGACGAGCTGCGCGACGTCGTCAAGACGGGACGGACGCACCTGATGGACGCCATGCCCGTCACCCTCGGGCAGGAGCTCGACGGCTGGCGTTCGCAAATCGAGCATGCCGGCGAACGTATTCGCGGCTCGCTGAAACGGCTCGTGTGCCTTGCACAGGGCGGCACCGCGGTCGGCACGGGCATCAATGCTCATCCGAAATTCGGTGAGAAAGTGGCCGTTTTGCTGTCCGAAAAGACGGGCGTGAAGTTTGCGCCCGCGGCATCCAAATTCGAGGCGCTGAGCAGCCAGGACACCGCCGTCGAGATGTCCGGCCAGTTGCGGGTGTTGGCGGTTAGCCTGACAAAGATAGCCAACGACCTGCGGTGGATGAACTCAGGTCCGCTCGCGGGCATCGGCGAGATCGAGCTCCCGGCACTGCAGCCGGGCTCGAGCATCATGCCGGGCAAGGTGAATCCCGTGATTCCGGAAGCGGTTGCGATGGTCTGCGCGCAGGTCGTTGGCAACGATGCCACGATCGCTATGGGCGGGCAGTCGGGCAATTTCCAGCTCAACGTGATGCTGCCCGTGGTCGCCTACAACCTCCTGCAGAGCATCGAGCTGCTGGCAAATGCGTCGACCTGCCTGGCCGACAAGGCTATCAGGGGCTTTACCGTTAACGAGGCAAATATCAACCGCGCCCTGGGGCGCAATCCGATTCTCGTAACGGCATTGAACCCCGTCATCGGCTACGAGCTCGGCGCCGCCGTCGCGAAGAAAGCCTATGCCGACGGGCGGCCCGTAAAAGAGGTCGCGAAAGAGATGACGGAACTTACCGACGAAGAACTCGATCGGTTGCTGGATCCGGCCGCACTCACCAAGGGCGGCATTCAGCACTAGCGCCGGTTTTGCAGACTCCCGACGAACTCACGGCGGCGCTGCTGAAGGAGCGACTCGCCGGAACGCGCGCACCCGAGGACCCCTTCGATGTCGTAATGCCGGCGGGTGGCGAGCACTGGCCGGCGTTCATTCGCGAGCGGCTCTTCCGGACATTGCGACCCGCCGGAGTGCTGATTCCCGTGATCGAGCGACTCGCCGGGCTGTCCGTGCTGCTTACCCAGCGTTCCGCCGATCTCAAGCACCACGCGGGGCAGGTCAGCTTTCCGGGCGGCCGCCTCGAGGATCACGATCGGGACGTCGTGCAGGCCGCCCTGAGAGAAACGCACGAGGAGGTCGGTATTCCGCCACAGGCGGTGGCCGTCATCGGTTATTTGCCGCCGATGCCGACCGTGACCGGCTATGCGATCACACCTGTCGTGGGCCTGGTGACCGAAGAGGTCACACTGCAACTCGACCCGACGGAAGTCGAGTATGCGTTCGAAGTACCGCTTGCGTTCCTGCTCGACAGCCGTAACGAGCGCGCCCTGCAGCGTGAGTACCTGGGGCGGCGCATACCGACCGTGGAATTTCATTACGAGGGTCAGCGCATCTGGGGCGCCACGGCTCACATACTAGTAGAACTACGAAAACAAATATTAAACAGTGACTTATGAAAAATATTGAGAAATTACTTGAGATCATGGACCAGCTTCGCGATCCCGATACCGGGTGTCCGTGGGACCTCGAACAGGATTTCTCGACGATCGCGCCATACACCATCGAAGAGGCGTACGAAGTGGCGGATGCGATCGCCCGTGATGACATGCCGGCTCTGCGGGACGAACTTGGTGATCTGTTGTTCCAGGTCGTCTTCTATGCGCGTATGGCGAAGGAATCCGGTGCGTTCGATTTCAGCGATATCGTAGACGGTATTTGTGACAAGATGCTGCGCCGGCATCCGCATGTCTTCGGCAGTGACGAAGAACGGGCGGCGGGCCTGCGCGACGGCAGTTGGGAGCGTATCAAGGCCGAGGAGCGCGGCCAGCGCGACGACGATGGCGCGCTTGCGGGCGTTGCCAGGTCGCTACCCGCGCTCAATCGGGCACAAAAGCTCGGCAAGCGGGCGGCAGCGGTCGGGTTCGACTGGCCGGATCGGGGTGGCGTGCGCGACAAGATCCACGAAGAATTCGAAGAACTGGACGAGGCGGTTGCAAGCGGAGAACTCCGGCGTGTCGAAGACGAGTTCGGAGATTTGCTGTTCGCGATCGTTAACCTGGCGCGGCACCTGGGGGTCGATGCCGAGAAGGCGCTGATGGGCGCGAACGCCAAGTTCGAGCGCCGTTTCGGCGAGATGGAGAAGGTGATAACGGACTCGGGTGGGCGGCTGCGGGATCACAACCTGGAGTCGCTCGACGAGGAATGGCGTGCCGCCAAACGTCGCCTGTCCTGAACGTCCCACTGCAGCTGTTCATAAATCATTCAGTTTGCAGGCATTTTTTGCCGTTTTCCGTTCAGCCTTCGTTCATTGCTGTGGCCGTAATCTTGTTCCCAGGCTGGCAACAGGGTCAGCCGCAAGCGAAAAGGTCAGGAACAATGAATACGAAAGCAATGAACGCACGACAAGTGATGACAGGTCTGGTCGCAGTTTCGCTGCTCTCAGTAGTTTCCGCGCAGGCGGCGGCTGCCCAGTACGACTATGCGCGCGTGATCAGCTCGGAGCCGATCATTCGCTACGTCACGGTGAATGCGCCGGTACGCGAGTGCTGGCAGGAAACCGAGTACTACAGCGTTGAACGACCCGTGCCGGGCAGCGGCGTTCGCACCCTCGTGGGCGCGGTCGTGGGCGGTGTGATCGGTCACCAGTTCGGCAGCGGCCGCGGCAACGATGCGGCTACCGTTGCCGGCACGATCATCGGCGCGGCAGTCGGCAACGACAGTGCCAGGCGTCGCTACGGTGGGGCCTACAGCTCCACCGAGTACTCGAGGCCGGTCGAGCGTTGCGAAACGCGTATGACCTCCCACCAGGAGGAGCGTATTGACGGTTACCGGGTTGTGTACCGGTATCACGGTCAGAAGTACGAGACGCGGATGCCATACGATCCGGGCCGCGAGATCCGCGTACGGGTCGATATTCGCCCGGCCGGCTGATCGCGGGCGTCGAGACCATCTCTGTGATGCACTTCGTTGCAATCGGCTCGTCGGCGGAGGACACTGTCGGCGAGCTGATTGCGGGCCTGCGCTCGCGCATGAAACCGGAAAGAAAGTGACCAGACTAACCCTCATCTCACTGATTTCTGCGGTGCTCCTGATGCCCGCCCGAGCGGATGCCTTCGATCTGGAGGAGTCGCTTCGGCAGCTTCATGTCCAGCACCAGCAGGCATGGAAGCCCGATATACAGGTTGTCAAGGACGGCATGACGCTGGACCAGGCGATCGAAAAAGTGCGCCGGCGGGGCGACGTGGACCGCATTCTTAGCGCGGAGACCCGACGCGAGGGTGACCGCGAGACACACTACATTCGGTACCTGACCAAGGACGGCAAGGTCAAGACGGAGAAGATCCGCGGCGGGTCGCGCCGTTAGCAAGGGGCAGTCCGATGCGTTTGCTGGTCATAGAAGACGACAACACCCTGCGCGAGTCCCTCGCGGCGCAGCTTGCCGAAGCGGGCTACGCGGTGGAACAGGCCGCCGATGGCCGTGAAGGCCTGTACTTTGCGATGGAGTACCCGGTGGATCTCGCGATCATCGACCTCGGCCTGCCGGAAGTGTCTGGTCTGGATATCATTCGCGAGGCACGCGAGAAAGGCAAAACCTACCCGATTCTGATTCTTACCGCCCGCGACCGCTGGCAGGACAAGGTGGACGGGCTCAGCGCGGGCGCAGACGACTACGTTGTCAAGCCGTTTCATTTCGAAGAAGTGAGTGCGCGTGTACATGCGCTGCTGCGCCGCAGCGGCGGCTGGGCGTCCTCCGTGATGACCGCCGGGCCGGTCGTCCTCGACATGGGGCGGCAGGAGGTCAAGGTCGACGATGCGCCCATCGAGCTGACCAGTTTCGAATACAAGATCATCGAGTACCTGATGCTGAGGGCGGGTCAGGTGATATCCAAGACAGAGCTGACCGAGCGCCTGTATGACCAGGATTTCGAGCGCGACAGTAATGTCATCGAAGTCTTCATCGGCCGCCTGCGCAAGAAGCTGGACCCGGAAAATGCGCTGAAGCCGATCGAGACCCTGCGCGGCCGCGGCTACAGGTTCGCGCTAGAGCGCAGTCAGTCCGAGTAATCGCAGTCAGTCTGCGACGGTCATGTCATCGTTAAGCGCACGCTTGTTGATATCGGTCAGCGTGCTGCTCCTGCTGTTCTTCGGTGCCACCGTCATTGTCCTCGATACCGCGTTTCGTACCGCCGGGGAGCAGGCAAGACGCGACATTCTCGACGGCCACCTCATGCAGTTGCTGGCAGCGGCAAACCCGAATGATGAAGGTGCCCTGAGCTTCCCACCGGACCTGCACGAGGAGCGCTTCAACACGATTGGCTCGGGCCTGTACGGGGAACTTCGCGACGATAGCGGTCAGCTCACCTGGCGCTCGCGCTCGGCGCTCGGCCTCGAGATTCCCCAGGGCGGGTTTCCCCGGCTGGGTGCACGCACCTTCGGGCGCGAGTCGCTCGAAGACGGGACGCCATTGCTGACGCTGAGCCTCGCCGTGCAATGGGAGTTTCCGGATGGCGAGCTCAAGCCCTATGTCTTCAAGGTCGCCGAGAGTCTCGATTCGTTCAACGCGCAGGTCGCGGAGTTTCGCCGCCAGTTGATTGGCTGGTTCGCCGCTATCGCACTGATCATGCTGTTGTCCATTTCGATACTCATGCGCGGCCTGCTGCGGCCGCTGCGACAGATCGAGACCGAGATCGGCCAGATCGAGGAGGGCAAGCGCGCATCGTTGTCCGAGAAGTTCCCGACCGAGCTGACCGGGGTCGCGCGCAATATGAACCTGTTGATCGACAACGAGCGCGCGCGTTCGGATCGTTACCGGAAGACGCTCGATAACCTCGCCCACAGCCTGAAGACGCCGCTGGCCGCCATGCGGGCGCTCATTGGCGACAAGGAATCGCCGCCGGAGATACAGGACCGATTCAACGAACAGATCGAACG
>JBFEXY010000016.1:0-18537 GCA_041562415.1 Woeseiaceae bacterium | reverse complement strand
TTTTCGTCGAGCGGTTTCTCGTCCAGTAGCACGTCTGCCGCAATGAACTCGACCCGCGGATCGACGCCGACTGTGTTGAACAGGCGTCGCGAGATCGAGCTGAAGAATGTCTTGAAGAAAGCGTTGTCCGGGTACTCACGGATGAGTTCGGCGTAGCGCTCCTTGACGGCGATCCAGAACGCCTTGCCACTCTCGGATGCCTCGACGGTAGAGCCGAGTTCGCCCAGTGCGCGGTTAACGGCCTGGTCGTACAGCTCGATACGCGCGACGGCGTTCGAACGCCCCTGCTGCCAGTCGCGCTCCTTGAAACAACGTGCCGCCCGCTGCGTCAGCTCGCGGAAATCCGCGTTGTAGCGCAGGAATGCATCGACGAGTTGTTGCGCTATCGCAGACTCTGCGGCGGGTGAGTGCGCCTCCTCGTCCATCCCTAACGACTTACATGTTGGAGATCAGGGCGTCGCCAAATTCGCTGCATTTGACCTTCTTCGCGCCTTCCATCAAACGTGCGAAGTCGTACGTGACTGTCTTTTTGCCGATGGTTGCATCCATGGTCTCAAGGAGGATGTCCGCCGCTTCCATCCAGCCCATGTAGCGCAGCATCATCTCTCCGGACAGGATCAGCGAACCCGGGTTCACGACATCTTTGTTCGCATACTTCGGCGCAGTGCCATGCGTCGCCTCGAAAACCGCATGCCCGGTCATGTAGTTGATATTGCCGCCCGGCGCTATGCCGATGCCGCCGACTTGCGCAGCGAGAGCGTCGGACAGGTAGTCGCCGTTCAGGTTCATCGTCGCAATAACGTCGAACTCTTTCGGGCGAGTCAGGACTTGCTGCAGCGTAATATCCGCGATCGCGTCCTTGACGAGGACTTTCCCCGCGGCGAGCGCAGCCTCCTGTTCGGCATTCGCGGCATCCTGCCCCTTTTCGACCATGGTGCGGTCCCACTGGTCCCAGGTGTAGGTATGGTCGCCAAACTCTCTCTCGGCAAGCTCGTAGCCCCAGTTGCGGAATGCGCCCTCCGTGAACTTCATGATATTGCCCTTGTGCACGAAGGTCAGGCTCTTGCGACCGTTCGCGATGCAGTACTCGAGCGCCGCGCGGACGAGACGTTCGGTACCTTCCTGCGATACCGGCTTCAGGCCGACGCCACAGCTTCCGGGGAAACGGATCTTCTGGTACTCGGCGGGGAAATTCTCCTTGAGGAGCTCGAGGAATTTCGCATTGGCCTTCGAGCCGCGCTCGAATTCGATGCCTGCGTAGATGTCCTCCGTGTTCTCACGAAAGATCACCATGTCCACGCTGGCCGGATCACGCACCGGTGACGGCACGCCCGTGAACCAGCGTACGGGACGCAGGCAGACGTATAGATCGAGCAGCTGGCGCAGCGCCACGTTGAGGGAGCGGATACCGCCGCCGATCGGCGTCGTCAACGGCCCCTTGATGGAAACGAGATACTCGCGACAGGCCGTGATCGTCTCGTCCGGCAGCCAGCTGCTGAAGTTGTCGAACGATTTCTGGCCCGCGTAGATCTCCATCCAGTGAATCTTGCGCTTCCCGCCGTAGGCCTTCTCGACGGCCGCGTCCAGAACGCGTACGGTCGCGCGCCAGATGTCAGGACCCGTGCCGTCGCCCTCGATAAAGGGCACGATCGGATTATCGGGGACCTGCAGTTTGCCGTTGTCAATGGTGATCTTGGCACCGCCATCTGGCGGTGTCGGTGCTGCGTCGGCCATAGTTCGCTCCGGTTGTTCTGGTTCTGTCGGGCCGCTAGGGAAGCGGCGGGGCGCATATTATGAGGGATTTGCGCGTCAGTCCCAAGCGTATTGCGGAAAATCACTAGTAAACGACGCGAAACTCGACAAACAGTTCGCGGCCCCGACCGGGGAAGTAGCGGTAATCACCGAAAGCGTAGTCGGCGCGGTCCGCAATGGCCCTGTCGGCGATATTGTTGAGCCGGGCGGTAATCGTGAGTCGGCGAGTTGCCTCTAACGTGGCGCGCAGGTTGAGGAGATCGTGACCGGGATAGTCGAAGCGGTTTTCCGCATCGACGAAATAGCGCCCCATCGAAACCCACTGCAGAGCCGCCCGCACGCGTCCACCGTCGTCGTAGCCGATTTCGGCGCTGCCCATCCAGCGAGGTGCGGTATCGACGTCACGCCCGGAAACGAAGGACTCGCCGCGGGCAGCGACCGTGTCGAAGTCGTAGCGGTGGCGGGCGTAGGTCGCATTGACGGCGAGAGCCCAGGCGGGAGCGAGTTGCCAGTCGACCGCGGCCTCGATCCCGTCGTGGCGGGTGCGCGCGCCGCTCACGTTGAAGCCCTGCGCATCCCGAAAGACGCTGTTCCGTTTGCGCATTAAGAAGGCTGCAACGTCGAGCGACAGCGATTCGGATTCGTGACGCAAACCCAGTTCGGCGCTGTCGATCCGTTCCGAATCGAGATCCGCAACCTGTTGGCCGCTCTGCAGCCGGTACAGTTCGGTCATCTGAGGTGCGCGGAAGCCGCGAGCGGCAGCAAGATAGATCGCGGTCGCCGGAGCCAGCCGGTAGTTCAACGATGCCTTGGGCGCGAGATTGAAGAAGCTGTCGGTCCTGTCGGCGGGCCGCGTGTACAGGCAACCGCCGAAGCCGCAGGGAGTGCCATCGTCGCGCGTATTGCCATCGAGCATGCGATTGTCGTAATCGTACTGCACGTACTCCGCGCGCAGCCCGAGACCGAGCGTCAGGAGTCGGCCGATGTCGATATCGCTCTGGACATACGACGCAATACCCACACTTTCGACCTCGAAATCGTAGTGCAGTCCCTCCGGACGGGTTTCCACCAGGAAATCGGACCCTTCCGCCGGCCCGAACTGGGTCTCCCTCAGGGTGATGCGGCTCCATTCGAGGTCGACGCCCGCAACACTGGTGTGCCGGTCTGACTCGGCCGTCACCGCGCCCATGACACCGCCGCTGACATGGTTGTTCTCCTCGAGCGGTTGCCCCGGAAGGAAATGCTGTAAAAACTCCATGTCCGAGTGACGCAGGAACGGCCGGATGTCGACGGATAAGCGCGACAGCGATCTCGACCAGATGCCGAGGAGCCGCTGACTCGATGCCTCCCGGAATGCTTCGGGGTTGGGGTTGCTGCGATTTACCGCCGGATCGCGGTATGCGTCCTGCCCGATGATGAAACCCGCCGTCTCCTGGTCGAGGCTTGTAGCGGAAAAGGCCGAGGTCAGTTCACCGTCGAGAAATTCGTTCTTGGTGTTGACGTGCAGCTTGACCTGCCGATAGCCGGAATCGTCGCGAAAGCCGCCGTCGTCGCTGAACGAGAGCCCGGCGAAATGGGCCGATCCAGGGTCCGCCGGAAGTTCGGCCTGCAGCCGTATGAATCGATTGGCGCCGACCTCGAGTAAGCCGTGCGCGGCGGAGCGGTTGCCCTGCATCGGCATGAGGACGTTGACAATTCCATGCAGGGCATTGGATCCGTAAAGCGCGTCGCCGGGGCCGCGAATGACTTCGATCGACTGCGCCTGCTCGGTATCGATCTCGAACAACTGGTTGACGTTGCAAAAACCTGCCGGCCGGATCGGTATGCCGTTCTCCAGGAACAGGAAACCGCCACAGGAACCTGGCCCGGTCAGCACGGGCGAGCGGATGGCTGTCAGGTGTTCCTGGCCGCTGCCACGGCCGATCCAGACTCCCGCGACGCGGGTCATGAGCTGGTGAATATGCTGGTGGAGGACATCGTCGACGAGCGCGCCGTCCAGCAGCTCGATGTTGCCCGAATGCGCTAACGTCTGTTGCTCGCGCCGCCGGCCGGTGACAACGATCTCGCTGAGCGTGTCGTTCGCAGCAATACCAGGCACAGTGCCGGTCTCCGCGAGCATTATAATCACAGCCAGTTGAATCGAAACGAACAACGAGAGTCTCAGTTAATGAATCAATCAATGCCTTTACGGCGTTTGGCGATCCTGTGTACCGCTTTGTCGTTTACGACGGTGGCAAATGCCGGGGAAACGGAACATGCAGATGATGTTACGTCATCTGACCGGCTTCGAGTAGGACTGGTGCTGGGTGGCGGCGGCGCGCGCGGAGCCGCACATATCGGTGTGCTCCGCGAGCTCGAACGCATGCGCATACCCATCGACGCAATCGCCGGTACCAGCATGGGTGCAATCGTAGGTGGCCTGTATGCATCGGGCATGAGCGTTGACGAACTCGAGAAGCTGGTCACGGAGATGGACTGGGCGGATGCGATGTCGGATGAACCCGAGCGCAGCGATCTGAGATTCCGGCGCAAGCAGGACGCAAAAAACTTTCCAATCGACCTGGACATCGGGCTCGAGCGAGGGCGACTGAAGTTACCGCTCGGGGTCGTTCAGGGCCAGAAGCTTGATCTGATACTGCGCAACCTGACCCTTCCCGTATCAAGCGTCTCCGACTTCGACGACTTGCCGATACCGTTTCGGGCCATTGCATCCGACATCGAGACCGGCGAAATGTACGTCATGCAGAAAGGCGATCTCGCGCGCGCGATCCGGGCGAGCATGTCCGTGCCCGGCGTGCTCGCGCCGGTAAATCTTGATGGTCACCTGCTGGTCGACGGCGGTCTCGTCGGCAACCTGCCGGTCGATATCGTGCGCGACATGGGTGTTGACATCGTTATCGCTGTGGATGTCGAGTTTCCCCTGTATACCCTCGATGAGTTGCAATCTGCAATTACGGTCTCCGAGCAAATGCTGACGATACTCATCCGCAAGGAAACCTTGCGACAGATCGAGAAGCTCGGTGACGGTGACGTGCTGATCAAGCCGAAACTCGGCACGTTCGGGTCCGCGAATTTCGGCGAGATCGTGGAAGCGATCGAGCCAGGCGCGAAAGCAGCGCGGGAGCAGGAGCCGCGACTTGCGAGACTGGCACTGGATGAGGCCGGCTTCAGTGAATGGCAGCTTGGGCGTCGGCAGCCCGAGGCGTCGGAGGATCGCCTGGCGTTCGTACGCGTCGAACATGACAGCCGGCTTTCCGCGCAGGCTCTCGAATCCCGACTGGGTGTTGCAGCCGGGGATCCCATCGATGGGGCCGTGCTATCCGCGGAGGCCGCCCAGCTGCATGCGCTGGACGTATTCGAAAAGGTCAGCTACCGCCTGGTGGAGCAGGACGGCAAGACCGGCGTTGTGTTTGACGCACGGGCGAAGACCTGGGGTCCGAGTTTCCTGAACTTTGGTTTTACGCTGGAAGACGACTTCGAGGGCGCGACAAATTTCGATCTCAGGACGCGAATGACGCGGCCTGCCGTCAACCGGTATGGCGGGGAGTGGCGCATCGACCTCCGGCTCGGGACCGAACCGCAACTTTTGACCGAGTTCTACCAGCCTCTGTGGTCCGACTCCCGTCTGTTCGTAGCGCCGTATGTCGATTTTGACCAGTCGAATTTCAACGCATTTGTCGATCAGGATGTTATTGCGCGATTACGCGTGACAGAGCTTGTCGGCGGATTCGATTTCGGTGCCGAGATCGGAAATTTCGGTGAGTTTCGGCTGGGCGCATTCCGTGGTGGCGGCGAGTCGCGGATAACGGCGGGCGACCCCGCCGTAGCGAATCCGGACTTCGAGACTGGCGGTCTGCGTGCTCTCCTCAGAATCGACACCCTCGACAAGCCCTGGTTTCCGGCCAATGGGCTGCGCGCCGATCTCGAGTGGAGGCAGTCACTCAGGGAACTGGGGGGCGACGACCGCTACGACGTCATCGACATGTCTGTCGAAGCGGTGCGCTCCCGTGGCAAATCAACGGTCGGTTTAGGCCTGGACTACCAGACCACGCTGAGCTTCGATGGCGCAGTCCAGGACCTGTTCCGGCTGGGCGGGTTCCAGCGTCTCTCCGGTTTTGAACGTGGGGCTATCAGCGGTCCGCACGCGGCCGTTGCCAAATTGCTTTACTACCGCCGCATCGGCGACTCCGCCGGCGGACTTTTTGATGCCCCGGTCTACTTTGGCGCGTCGCTGGAAGCCGGAAATGTGTGGGAAAGCCGGTCCGACATGTCGGTAGATTCCGCGTTGTTGCACGGCAGCCTGTTCGTAGGGATCGATAGCTACGTCGGGCCGATGTTCTTCGCCTTCGGCATGGGGCAGGGTGGCCTGACGAATTTCTACCTGGTCATTGGAGCGCCGCCGCCCTAGGGACTGATAGTGGGCCCTGGTTCCGGATCAACGATCGATTTTCTCGAGAACCTGGGCAGGGTCATCGGTCTTGCGGTAGTAGCCGTGACGCCGTGCCATGGATTCGAATGCCCTGTCTCTCTCGGCTTCAGTCGCATACCAGTGCAGCTGCTCCCAGTCGTCGCCGATTACGGTGCGGAACGTGTCGGTCGGGGGTAGCGTGACGCGAATGCCGAACCGGCGCTCGGCCTCGGCGCTGTCGGGATCGACGAGATTGTGACGGTGACAATAACTCAATTGCATGGCGCCGCGCTGCACGGAAGGCGCGAGTATACCCAAACTGCTGCGGAAATCATCGGCGTTCCCCGCGATCGGACGCGCCCTCGCGGTCGGCCCATCCCAGCACCCTGCGCGTCAGGAACAGGTAGGGAGGCTTTACGATCCGCATCCATAGACGTGACGGTAATGACGGCCTTGCGAGGATTCGCCGTTCGCGGTTGGTGAGTTCGTCCGGGCAATAACTGCGCTTGTGCTTCAGGAGATGTCGCAGATCGTCGTACGCGAGGATTCGGAAGAGCCGGCCACGGCGCGGCGCATACCAGGCAAGCTGGAAGTCGACGAATGCCGCTTGTCCGCTACCGACGACCAGTATGTTCGGTTCCTTGGCAAGATCGTTGTGCGCGACGCCGCGCACGTGCAGCTGGCGAAGGAGTCGCATCGCCCGCCTGAAATAGTCAGGGTCGCGGGGTTTTGCGCGATGCATCGGCGCGCCGTCCAGGTACTTCCGTTCGAGCCGGTTCCGGTCTGTGCGGATGAGCGCGGGTACGCCCTCGAGCCCCTCCAGGGCGGAGAGAGCGCGGGCCTCGCGGCGCATGAGAATATGTGCAAGCCAGCGCAACGGGACCGCAGCTGAACTCACATCACGTACGATACGCCGGCCGGAACCGCCGGATTCGAGCCTGACTTCGCCAAACAGGTCCTTTTTCAGCAGCCGGGACTCGAGCATCATGGTTGTGGGTTGTGGTGGGAATCGCAGAGAATACCGCAGTATGAGACGACGGGATCCATAGTGAGCAGCAAGTCCGACGAGCACGATCCCCGCAAGGAACAATCACGCGGGGACTCGACTGGCGAATTTTTCAGCGTCGGCCAGCCGTTGCATGCCGTGCGCGCCGGTTACGTGCGCCGACCTGCGGATGACCTGCTTTACGATGCCGTCCTTGCAGGGCGTTACGCTCACGTTATCGCTCCCTGCCGTAGCGGCAAGTCCAGCCTGATAGCGGCCACCGCGGTGCGACTCGAAGCCAAGGGATTTAATGTGGCCGTGCTCGATCTCGGCCAGATCGGTGAGCGCGATGCGGGTACCGATGCCGGTCGATGGTATTACAGCGTTGCTTATCGAATATTGCGACAGCTGCGCATCCGTTATGACCTGCAGTCCTGGTGGCAGGACAAATCGGTGCTCGGCAACTATCAGAGGCTGCTCGAGTTCTATAACGAAGTCGTGCTGCGCTTCGTCCAGGAGCGGATCGTGATTTTTGTCGACGAGGTACAGCGCGTCGGTGAAAACTCTATCGGTACGGAGTTGCTGGCCAGCATCCGCTCCGCGCATAACGGGCGGGCAATGGAGCCCGAGTTCGCGCGCCTGACATTCGTGTTGCTGGGCGAGTGCGATCCGGTGAGTCTGATCGATGAGCCCGAGCTCTCGCCATTTAACGTGACGCAATCGATCCCCCTCGAGGACTTCTCGCGGGACGATCTCGACATATTCGCAACCGAACTGAACCTCAACGCAGAGCAGGCCGGGCAAGCACTGGACCGTATCTACTACTGGACACGGGGCCAGCCGTACCTCACGCAGAAGCTCGCGCGCGCGATATCGCGAGAGCAGATTGAAGACGATGTCGACGAGCACGTCGACCGCCTCGTCAGGCAACAGTTCACGGGTCGCGCGGCACTGCGAACCGAACCTCACCTCAGCCATATTCATCGGCAGGTGGTGCAATACGGCAAGAAGAGCGAAGCACTTCTGAATTTGTACGGCCGCTTACGGAAGGGTGTACCTGTTGCCACCGACCTGGGCTCGCCGCTGCAGCGTCGCCTCGTGGCGATCGGGTTGCTCAACGTTGATGCCGAAGGCGATTTGCAGGTTCGAAACCGCGTCTACGAGACAGTATTCACGGCACGCTGGGCTAACGAAAACCTTCCGACGCGCCTCCGGGCACCCCTGACGGCGCTGGCGGCCATCTTGCTGGTGATCGCGATTCCGTTCGTGTACACGCAGTGGCTGCCTTTGGTCTATGTCGGGGCGCTTACATCCCCGTCCGTCGAGCTCGAATCCGCCGAGACGGCGTGGCGCAACCTGCGTTCCTTCCCGGGCCACGGCAGTACCGCGGACAACCTGTATCGTAACTTTCTCCAGTCGCGGGCCGCACAAGCGACTGACGTGAGTGTTATCGAAGCGCTCGCGGCAATGGCCGCAGAGTTGCCCGAGGCGGGTCGCCTGCCGGATGAGCTGCGTGCCGCGTTCTGGGACAGGCAGGCACGCGAGGCAATGCGCGGCGAGCAGCGCGACACGGCGCTGCTTGCGGCGCTCGAGTCACTGGTGCTATCCACGCCGCAAAGGCGTTATCGGGCGGCGATGCTGTTAGGGGACGATTACCCGCTGCTGATAGCGAGTCTGCCCGCGGAGGAGGCCGCCGGAGTAATCTTCGACGCCGGCAACAAGCTGCTGACAACCACCCAGGGTTCGAAGGTCCGGCAATGGTCACTGACGCCCCAGGGGCTGCAGCCTTCCGGTGAATGGACGATCACCGCGCTCGAAGTTTCGCCCCTGGTACGTCGCGTTATCGTCGATCGTGAAAGCAAGGTCAGCCGGGTCAGCCTGACACTCAACATCAGTCATCCGCGCATGTCGGATCTGCGCATCAAGATTATCGCGCCGTCCGGTCGTGCCGTGGAAATCGAGACGGGCATGGATCGTGCCTCCAGCAGCGAGGACATCCGGGTGTCTGCGAACCAGCTTCGGGACCTGGTCGGTGAATCGATGAACGGCACGTGGAGTCTCTCGGTGCGCGACGAGGAGCTCGGTGTCGCCGGTCACCTTGCCGGCTGGAACCTCACATTGAATTCACAGGGCGTGGTTGAGGATTTTCAGCGAGGCTTACATATACCGGACCCGGTGGAACGCGATACGGACAGCATATGGATCGGTCCCGAGGGACGATACGCGGTCGCCCGCGCGCTGCAAAGTGATAGTGCCCGAATCTGGGATCTGGCTTTCGCCAAACCCATTCGTGCCGTGGCGGTGAGTCAGAATGAGGAAATCACAGGGCTTGATAATGGTGCACGGCGCCTGGTGACGGCGACTGTCGAGACGGTGAATGTCTGGGATACCGCGACCGGCGACAGGATCCGTTCGATGAAAGTGGGTGGAGCAAGCCTGAACTCGAGACTCACCGGAGACGGCCTGCACCTGCTCGCCGAGACCCGCAGCGACACGGATACGCGGCTCGAGCTCTGGTCACTGGAATCGGGAGAAGTTAAGGGCCGCCTCGATATCGCCGGCTCGCCGGCGCTCGTCGCGCTGGACTCGAGCGGAGGGCGTATTGCGGTCGCGGATTTCGACCGGGCTGTGCGCATCTGGGATTTTCAAAGCGGCGCGATGCTGGCACAGGTCGATCTGCCGCTGCAGCCGAGCGCAATCGAGCTGGATGCGGGCGGCAACGTCCTGGGCGCTATCTATGGCGAATCCGGTGTCTCGCTCTGGCGCGTCGAACAGCCCGGCTTGCCGATGCTCGACGAGCGCGGCAAAGGGCAGTGGCGGCTGGCCTTTTCGTCATCCGGTTCCGGCGCGGTAGCAGGAAGACCGCGCAGCGGCTACGCGGTATACCGCACGGAAGACGGACGGCAGGTAGGACCGGTCATCGGTGCAGGCGGCTCGGCCGCGTCCAGTCACTTGCTCACCTTCAGCAGCGACGAGCGTGTGTTGTTAACCGGCGGACCAGACAGCGCGGCGCGACTCTGGCGCTTGGGGGGTGAAGCCGCGCCGGTGGCGACGGCGGAGACGGCGTCGAAACACGCTGTATGGACTGCCACCGCAGATGCGGTCGTTGCGGCTACGCCGGATGCCGGCAACCTGGTGATCGGCGACAATGGTGGCCACGTTCACGTCCTGCCTGCGGACGTATCGGCGGAGTCACTCGCCGCCGCGGCCGAAGAGGTGAGATTCGTGGGTCACGATACAACGGTGCGCCTGCTAAGCATAAGCGCCGATGGTCGATTCGCGGCAAGCGCGGCAGCAGACGATACCGTACGCGTGTGGGACCTTGCCGACGGCAGGCCATTGCCGTACATGACAGACATGCCGGGCGGAGCTATTACGGCACTGGAGTTTTCGCCGGACGCGTCGATGCTCGCGGCCGTGAATGCGACCCGCGTGGTACTGCTGGATTCCGAGACCGGGGATGCCATCGTCGAGTTTCCGCTAGGTGAAACACATGCCGGCGTCGCATTTGCCGATAACGACAGCCTCTATCTCGGCAGCAACAGCGGGGCACTGAGCGTAGTCTCGCGGAACGTGTCGGGCGCCTGGAGCCTGCAGCAGCGGTGGCAGGGAGCATCTGCAATCAAATGGCTGCGCGCCTCGCCGCGCGGCAGTCAGCTGGTATTGGTAGACCAGGACAACCTGGCTCAGCAGTTCAACCTCGAAGAGGGCCGCATCGGTTCGCTTTCAGTCAGCCTCCCGGAAGATGTGGAAGACGTTGCCTTCAACCCCGTCGGGTCGCGCGTCTATTTCAGAACAGCGCGCTGGATACACCGCGCGAGCTCGTCGACGAACGGCCTCATCTGGCTCGATGCGATCTTCGCTCCCAGGCCGGCGCAAGGCGGCAGTGTCGTCGTTAGCAGCGCAACTTCCGCAGGTAACGAAGTTCATTTGCCGATTATACGTGCCGGCGCCATTACGCTGGCACGGCTGCGATTTGATTCGAGCGAAGCGCCGGGCCTGTTCGGCAACCGTGATGAATTGATCCGGGAGTGGCGTGACAGGCTCGGGATGACGACCGAAGCACGTTGGGGAAGCGCGGCAACGGCGGCAGCCGGTAGCGGCAATCCGAACGGCATCGACAGACCCTAGCGCCGGTCACCTCGCAGGGTACGCACGAGTATTTCCAGGTTTGCCGCTGTAACGTCGCCAGGCACAACGGGCTCGCCGATGACGACCGGTACCCTGGCAAACAGGCGTCCCGGGACCTTGCGAATGCCGCCTCTCTTGCTGCGGCTGAACCAGCTGCCCCAGAGATTCTGCAAGGCAACGGGTACCACCGGTACGGGACGGCGTGCGATGACTTTCTCGATACCCGGCCGAAACCGCTGGATCTCACCGTCGCTCGTGATGCCGCCCTCCGGGAATATGCACACAATATTTCCGGCTGCCAGTTCGGCGTCCACCTTCTCGAAGGCATCGTTCATCAGCTGCTCGTCTTCTTTCGCCGAGGCGATGGGGATGGCCTTCGCTTGGCGAAACAGGAAGCGTAGCAACGGCAACTGGAAAATCTTGTAGTACATGACAAAACGCATCGGCCGGCGTATCGAAGCAAGCAAAAGTATCGGGTCCATGTAGCTGACATGGTTGCACACCACGATAGCGGGACCTTTGTCCGGGATATTTTCCGTCCCACGCGGGCGCACGCGGTAAATGGTATTGACGAGAATCCACGCCAGGAAGCGCATAAGGAACTCGGGCAACAGCGTGTATATGTAGACCGCAACGACTGCGTTCAGGAGCGCGAGAACGATGAATAGTTCGGGTATGGAGAAGCCCGCGCCCAGCACGACAATCGAAAGCAGCGAGGCGATCACCATGAATATTGCGTTGATGATGTTGTTTGCGGCAATGATACGTGACAGGTGTTTGCGTTCTGACCGTTGTTGTATGAGTGCATACAGGGGGACGCTGTAGAAGCCGCCGAACGCACCGAGAAACAGCACATCCGCGAGCAGGCGCAGGCTGCCCGGTCGGCCCAGGAATTCCCCTATGCTGGTAACTGACGTCACGGCGGCGACCGGCTGCGCGAGATAAAGGTCGATTGCAAAGAGGCTGAGTCCGATCGATCCGAATGGAACCAGTCCGAGTTCGATGCGATGACCGGACATGCGTTCGCACAGCAACGAACCCAGGCCGACACCGATCGCAAAAGAAACGAGTAAGGCCGTCGTTATCGACTCATTGCCGTTCAATATCACCAGCGTGTAGGCCGGCAATTGCAGGGTCATGGCCGAGCCGAAGAACCAGAACCACGAGATGCCAAGTATGGAAAGGAATACGTCACGTTTTTCCCGCGCGTATCCGACGATGCGCCAGGTTTCCGACCAGGCATTCCAGTTGATCGCGAGACCCGGGTCCACCGCGCGCGTTTGCGGGACACGCCGACTCGCCAGGTATCCTGTGACTGCAACCAGGACCAGGCTTCCACCAAGCAGCGCCTGCGAGTCCGGGCTAACGGCGACGGTGGCGCCGCCTACGATGAGCCCAAGGATGATGGCGATGTAGGTACCGGCTTCAACCAGCGCATTGCCACCTATGAGTTCGTGCGTGTCCAGTTGCTGCGGCAGATACGCGTACTTCACCGGGCCGAATAGCGTGGATTGACAGCCCATGAGAAATAGCACGAACAGCAGTACGATGTAGTTGCCAGAGGTGAACGCGATCGCCGCAATGACCATCAGCGTGATCTCGAGCAGCTTGATGCGGCGCATGAGCATCGATTTCTCGTACTTATCGGCTAACTGCCCCGCGGTGGCCGAGAACAGGAAGAACGGCAGGATGAACAAGGCGCCGGCAACGTTCGCCAGCTCGCTGTGGTCCATTCCGGCGACGAGTACACCCTGGAATGTGACCAGGATCACGAGGCCGTTTCGAAAAATATTGTCGTTGAGGGCGCCGAGGAACTGAGTGACGAAGAACGGGGCGAATCGGCGTTGACCGAGTAACCGGAACTGGCTCTGATCTGACACGTGACCTGTATCCCGCCGCAATGACGGGCGTCACTATAGCATCGGCGAAAACTGCGAACTCGCACCGCTCATCGACGTTGACAGCGGTGCTATGATCGCCGCTGTACTTTGCTGAAATCTATACCAATTAGCCAATTTATCCGATTTTGATGATGATCCTTCGTGTGACAATCCTGATTAGCGGCATCGCACTGGTTGCGGGCTGCGCCGAACCGCCACAGCCGAGGTCGGTACAGGAGTTCGTGGACAATCCGATCGTTCTGGAGGCGGCGCTGGTTCGTTGTTCCCGAAATCGTTCGGAGACGCGCTACGACGCAGAGTGCGTCAATGCCCGGGAGGCGAACAAGATAATTGCCGCGAGCGAGGAAGCGGAACGGCGCGCCGAGTTCGAGGCCCAGTCCGAACGAAAACGGCAGGCGTTACGGCGTGCACAGGAGGCGGCCGCAGAAGCCCGGCGCCGTGCTGCGGAAGCTGCGAAACGGCGTGAAGAGGCGGCTTACCTCGCACAATTCGGCCAGCTTCCGCCCGACGACAGCCAGCAGACGGAGTCACCGGATACCGGCAACGAGCCCATAGCCGTCATTCCGGAGTCCGCCGACGAGCCTGCGAATGCGGTGGACGAGGACTACAGCGAACCGTTGTTCGCGCCGGCGTCCGATGCGAGCAATGCGCCCGTGGCCGAGCAGGAACCGGAACCCGCCCGGAATCTCGACGAGATTCGCGAAGAACTAAAGCGCCGTAACGAAGAGTAAGGCGCGGCGATCAGAAGTTCGGATCGTTATACGATTCGCCCGAGTCAAACGATTCATCTGATTCACCCGGGCCCGGCATCCCGAACGTCTGGACGCTTGACTCCGATTCCCGAGGAGCGGTTGTCGTTTGTGAGGGTGAGACCGCCATCCCCGGAGCCCGCGCGAGACGGGTCGTCTGTGCCGTGAGTACCTGGACGAAACGGTTCGCTACGTCAGGAGCGATATTCGGTGAACTGGCAAATATCGCTTCCGGCGTCATGCTTGGTGAGCTGTAGAAGGCCGCGTTGGCCTTGCGGTCCATCGTGACACCGGACCCTGCGAAAGAAACACCCGCAAATATTCCTCGAGCCCGGGAGTAGGACACGATTTCTGCCTGGAAGCGGATGTCGGTCGCGCCTTCCACACTGCGGCCCACCGGGCCAGCCGCGATTGAGGCGTCGGCCCCCAGGGTCAGCTTGCCGTTGGTGATGTTGTCCACCCCACGGCTGGTCTTGAAGACCAGGACGACATCCGTCCTCTGCACACCAGCCTGAAAACCGAAGCTGCCACCTGTCAGGGTTATGAATGCCGGGTTGCTCCAGGATCCGTCGTCCTGTCTCACGACGAGAATACCTTTGCCGCGCCGCGCGCCGAGTCCAAATCCGATCCGCACGACGCCAGGTACGACGGCAACCGCGTAAGCCCGCGCAAGTATCGCCGACGGAATATTCTGCTCAGGAATCCTGAGAAACTGGTCGAGTACGTCGGCTGAATCGGCGACGCGCTGCTCCTCCTTGCTGGCGGCCGCCGCCGGTAAGGCGAACAGCAATACCGCCACTGCCAGGCAAGCCTGTAGTTGTCTGCTACGCATGATGTTTATCCCTATGTCGGAACAGGCACGCCAGCGCCCGTACCCTTGAGTGCCCAAATCGCTCAAGGTCCCGATAATACGCCAATTCAGGCCGTTACTCACTTTTCTCACGCAGGCTGGAGATGAGCGGCGGCAGAGGTACGTCCAGCGACGCGCATACCGTTCGTATCAGACCGGTCTCCGTGGCCGTGACACGGCCATCGTGGACCACAACGGCGGTTACAGCCTTCAGAATCAACTGCCGGCCCTTGCCGTTCAGCGCCGTCAGCAAGTCGAGGCTGCGTTCGAGCGCGCGCAACGTGTAGCGCTCTTTCGACCGATAGGCGTAAGCCTGTGCCCATTTGCCGAAATACGCCTTGCCGGCGTCAAATGCTGTTTCGCTGCTCGCATCACTATCGTGACCGAAGTCCGCAACCACCGTAAGCAGATCGATCGCCGCCTTACGCAGCTCGCTGCGCGCCTTGCGACGCGGACCCGGAGATTGCGCAGGATTCACGGCCTGGCCGAGGCTGATCCGCAGTACGCGGTAGAAACAATACTCGTAGAGATCGACCTGGCCATCCACGTCGATCAGGCGGCCCGCAAGCTCGACCAGGTACTCGAGTTGAGCTGCCGGCCGCAGCTTGAGAGCCGGGAACGCTATCTCGAGCAGCGGCAGGCGATACTCCGCGCTCATAGAATTGATCTCGTCGTGCAGGCGGGCGACGATCCGCGCCCGTTCGACACCGAGCTGTTCCTCGGCAAGCCGCAGCTGCCGGTCGCGGTGCTCGCGCCCCTTGTCGATAACCAGTGCAATGACCAGCAAGTAGGCGAGTTCGGCCGAATGCGCAGCGTCGTAGAGCGTCTCCGGTATCGACTGCCTCAGTTGCCGGGCGTAGATGATGTCCTGTGCGTCAGGTCTACCCGCCGCTTCCGCCACGGCGTCCGGCAGCTCGGTCAGCGACACGCTGTGTGCGGGCGCCGCTGCTGCAGCTATCGCGCTTGCCGCGTCATCGGCTGTCAGGTCGCTCACGGATGCCCGGACGACATGCGGATAGTCGGATTCACGGAATGACGGGTCGATCGCTCGAATCCGGTCGGTCAACGGCGGATGTGTCGCGAAGAGGCCGGTAAATCGTGCGCCGCTACCGAACAGCATATGGCTGATTTCCTCGGGGTCCGCGGCCCTGAGGTAGGACGCCTCGCCGTAGCCGCCGATCTTCTTGAGGGCGTTGGCGATGCCGTCGGTTTGCCGCGTGAACTGAACGGCGGACGCGTCGGCGAGATACTCACGTTGGCGCGATACTCCCGCCTTGATGAGGCGCGCGAAAAACACGCCGATCCAGCCGAGGATCGCCACGCCGAGCCCGATGAGCAGCACGACCGGGGCTCCCTTGCCGCGACGGCTCGACACCAGGCGGCCGTGATAGCCGCCGCGGACGATCATACGGCCCATCAGCCCGAGTACGAGGATGCCGAACAGCACGCCCATCAGGCGGATATTCAGACGCATGTCGCCGTTAAGTATGTGACTGAATTCGTGCGCCACGACGCCCTGCAGTTCATCACGATCGAGGAGTTCGAGCGTGCCTCGCGTGACGGCGATCGCGGCATCGCCCGGCGCGTAGCCGGCTGCGAAGGCGTTGATGCTGCTTTCCTCTTCCAGCACGTATATTTCAGGGACCGGGACGCCCGAGGCGATCGCCATCTCCTCGACGACGTTGCGCAAGCGCCGCCGCAACGGGTCCGCAACGTCTGCGGGGACCAGCGTGCCACCCATCTGCCGCGCGACCTGTCCTCCGCCGGCAGAAAGCACCATGGTCTTGTAGATGCTTGCACCGAGAATGAACAGCGTGGTTAAGGTCGCCGTGACGAGCAATGGCACGGGGTTGGCTGCCAGCATTTCACCCGGCGAATAACGGTAGCCGTTCATGGAGCTGCCGAAGAGTGCGAAGCCGACCACCAGCGTTACGCCGACCACGATCAGCGCGGTGGCGACGAAGTAAACTACGACAAGCCAGCGCGTGGTCTTGCGTGCCCGGTCCTGCGCGTCAAAAAAATTCAATGCCTGGCAGCGGGATGTCAGGTAAAGGAAACGTCGGGCACGTCGCGTTTCTCATCGGACTCGATCTCGAGGAAACTCGCCAGCTCGAAGCGAAACATCCCGGCTATGATGTTGTTGGGGAAGTTCTCGGCGGTGTTGTTGTAGCCGAGCACGGAATCGTTGAATGCCTGGCGCGAAAATGCCACCTTGTTCTCCGTACTGGCCAGCTCTTCCTGGAACTGCATCATGTTTTCATTCGCCTTCAGGTCAGGATAAGCTTCCGATAATGCGAACAGGCGGCCAAGCACGGCGCCCAGGGCGCCTTCGGAGGCACCAAGTTCCTTGATTGCCTGCCCGTTTGCGGGGTCGGCCTTGGCAGCTTGCAGGCTCTGCTGGGCAGCATTGCGGGCATTGATCACTGCTTCCAGGGTCTCCCTCTCATGCTTCATGTAGCCCTTGACGGCTTCAACGAGATTCGGAATCAGGTCATAGCGGCGCGTCAGCTGAACGTCGATCTGCGCAAACGCATTGCGAACGCGGTTGCGTTCGTTGATCAGCCGGTTGTAAATACTGATCGCCCAGAACACTATCGCGGCGATGATCGCGAGGAAAACCAGGAATGAAGTCACTGTCCCGCTCCTATTTGAAGAATCCTGGCCGCAAGTCTAATGCGTGCATGCGCGCAAGCCTAGGATTAGTGGCGTTTTTTCTTATGGCGGGCGTGGCTCGGGCGGACTGGCACTCCGATGCGCGGCCCAAGATGGGGACTGAAGTCAGCGTCTATTTCTGGCACGAGGACGCGGCCAGGGGGGACGCCATCATCGAGGAGGTCTTCGCCGAGGTCGATCGAATCAATGCGCTGATGAGCACCTACGTCGAGACCAGCCGGATCTCGGATATCAATCGACGCGCTGCCGACGAACCCGTGTTTGCGGGGGCGGAGCTGTTTCAGCTGATCCGGCGCTCGCTGGATATTTCCGTACTGACGCGCGGTGCCTTCGATATCACCTACGACAGCGTCGGTCAGCACTATGATTTCCATCAACGCCGCCGTCCCGACGAGGCGACTACGGAGACCGAGCGCCAGCACATCAATTTCCGCTACGTGGAGCTCGACCAGGGTCAGGTCAGCGTGCACTTCGCAGAGGCAGGGGTGCGTATTAACCTCGGAGGGATAGCCAAAGGCTATGTCGTCGAGCGAGGCGTCGATATCCTGCGCCAGCACGGCGTCGAAAACGGGGTGGTAACGGCGGGCGGCGATTCACGACTCCTCGGAGATCGGCGCGGCCGGCCGTGGATGATCGGAATTCGTGATCCGCGCAAGGACGGCGAAGTCGCGATATCGGTGCCGCTGGAAGATGAGGCGATATCGACGTCCGGGGACTACGAGCGCTATTTCGATGAAGCCGGTATCCGTTACCACCAAATTATCAAGCCGAGTTCGGGCCGGCCCGTCGAGGGCGTTCACAGCGCAACGGTATTCGGGCCCGATGCCGTGATGACGGATGCGCTGTCAACGTCCGTTTTTGTAATGGGAGTGGACGAGGGGCTGAAACTGATCGGCTGCCTGCCGGATTACGAAGCGATCGTCATCGATGCAGACGGACAGATCTTCTACTCGACCGGACTGGCAGATCCCGCGTCGGCCGAGTCAGATTCGTCGTCGTTAGCACCGGCGCCCGGAACCTGCTGACCCAATCGACCGCGGCTGTCGCAAAAAAACACCCGAAATGTCGCCGAAAGGCGACGAATTTTC
>JBFEXY010000015.1:0-18722 GCA_041562415.1 Woeseiaceae bacterium | reverse complement strand
GAAGCGATGGAATTAATTACTATAAGCGACGTTATCGGCAAAATCGACGATTTTTACAGAACTTAGTCAATTTTTTATCTACTTTACCGACTTTTTTGTGCCAGGACCACGCCATCCGGAACCCTGTGTGGCCGTTTTGGAAAAGAATAGAAGATATTGCCTTTTTAACGGATTTTAATCTCTTTTTCGGTGTTTTTCGTCGAGTTTTCGGCCCAATTGAGGATCCGAGACCATCGAAATCATGTTCGCCCGAGGCCTGGCAGATCCATTTACGCCCTGGAATCCAGAGTCAATTGGCCGTATGTTGCTTGTTTGCTGACATTAAGCGATTTTCCATCATTTTTCGCGCCAGTTGAACGCATATTGTCCTCGCACTAAAATCGCAGACGCTGGGGCCGACTTTCCTGATATTTGCGGGTTTGAAGGAAATAGACGCTTTTAACGTATTTTAACTGCTATTTCGACCCTTACTCGCGTTCCTAATCGCTTCATGCAACCGCGCTACGCTCAGCTCCTTCAGGCAGCGCAGGTGGCCTAGCGGGCAGCTGCGTTCGAAACAGGGGCTGCAGTCGAGCTTGAGCCAGTGGATATCGCGCCGTTCCGCGAGTGGCGGCGTGAATTCCGGCGACGAGGACCCGTAGATGCCGTGTACGTGGGCACCAACGGCGGCCGCGACATGCATCAGCCCCGAATCGTTGCTGACCGCCTGTTCCGCAAAGCCCAGCAGGTCGACGACATCCTCGAGCGAGGTCCTGCCACAGAGGTTGCGTGCCGCGCCAGCCGCTTCGATATGCTCGCCGGCCGGCGCATCCTTGTCCGATCCGAGCACCCAGACGTCGTACCCTTCGTTCGTGAGCAGCGCGGACAGCTCGGCGAAGTATTCCAGCGGCCAGCACTTCGCAGGACCGTATTCGGCGCCGGGCATCATCGCGATCACGGGCCGGTCGGTAGCGATGCCGAGCGACTCGATTACTTTGTCCTGCTTTTGCCGGTCGACCGTAAGCGCGGGGAACGGGATCGTCGACAACTCTTCGTCGGGCTCGAGGCCGAGCGCGACGAAGCGCTTCACGGTCTGGTCGAGAACGGACTTGTCGAATGGACGCACGTCGTTGACAAGCCCGTACCGGGACTCACCGCGATACCCGGTACGCCTGGGGATGCGCGCAAACCAGGGAATGAGCGCCGACTTCAACGAGCGTGGCAGAACGATCGCTTGCTGGTAGCCCTCCTCTCGCAGCTCGTAGCCGATACGCCGTCGCTTGGCCAGACCCAACTCTCCGTGCCCCGTTCCTGCGGCGATGCCGCGGCGGACCTGCGGCATGCGCGCGACGATCGGTAGCGACCATGCGGGTGCCAGCACGTCTATCGCTTCTTCGGGTCTGCGCTGCTTCAGCAAGATAAACAATGCCTGTGCCATCACCATGTCGCCGACCCATGATGGCCCGACGATCAGTGTTGCAGGCAGGGTCATCGGTTCAGCCGGGAAGCTGGTCCAGGTAATCTTTGACGCCGTCTTCGACCGTCCGGAACTCGACGTCACAGCCGGCCTCGCGAAGCTGAGTGAGGTCGGCCTGCGTAAAGCTCTGGTAGGCACCTTCCAGATGCGCCGGGAACGGTATATAGCGGATGCTCCCGTGGCCGTGCCAGGCGATCACTGCATTGGCGACGTCGTTGAAGGTCTGTGCCTTTCCGGTACCGGCATTGAATACACCGGATACGCCCGGGTTCTCGAGGAACCAGAGATTTACGGCACAGACATCGTCCACGTAGACGAAATCCCTCAGCTGTTCGCCATCGCCATAGCCGCCGGAACCCTCGAACAGCCGCGCTTCATCATCGGCCATGACCTGGTTATTGAAGTGAAACGCGACGCTGGCCATGGAGCCCTTGTGTTGTTCGCGCGGGCCGTAGACGTTGAAATAACGCAGCCCGACGACCTGGCTTTCCGGGCGCGCCGCAACACGGCGCACGTAGCGGTCGAACTGCAGCTTCGAGTAGCCGTACACGTTCAGCGGCAGTTCGTTGTCCGGGTGCTCCGCGAATGCCTGTGACGCGCCGTAAACCGCAGCCGACGAGGCATACAGGTAGGGGATCTTCCGCTCGAGGCAAAAATGCAGTAGCCGCCGGGAATAGCCGTAATTGTTGCGCATCATGTAGCGACCATCCCACTCGGTCGTTTCTGAACACGCCCCCTGGTGCAAAACCGCTGAGACTGAGGCAGCAAACCCCGCATCCGAGTCGAGACGCTCGATAAACTCGTCCTTGTCGAGGTAATCAGCGATCGGCTGGTCCGCAATATTGACGAACTTGTGACCGTCCTCGAGATCGTCGACGACAGTAACGTTGTCGTGACCGCACTGGATCAGGGCGCGGACGAGATTGCTGCCGATGAAGCCGGCGCCGCCGGTCACTACGTACATGGCTCAGTTCCTAAGCGCGAAGACGCTAATCGTCCTGCTCGAGATAGTACAGGGCGCCGCAGTAAGGGCACTTCGCCTCCCCCGTGTCCTGCACCGGCAGGTAGACCTTGGGGTGCGAATTCCAGAGATACATGCCCGGCATGGGGCAAGACAGCGGCAGATCCTTCTGCCGTACGGCATAGCGATGCTCCGCGTTCGCCGGAATCAGGTTCTCATCGACTGTGCCTGCTCTTGCTGCCACTGACGGTCCCGTTGACGTGTTCCAGGGTCGGCAATTATACGCTGTCGCCCGCACTGCCCGCTACGACACTTGTCCGCCAAGGTGCAACTCCCAGACCGCCGCGACAAGGTCCCGCTCGGCGAGCAACTCGTCATCGCCGACAAAAGGTGGCCGGTCGTTGAGGGTGAGATGATGCAGGCGCCGCCTGAACTCCCGGTAAGCATCCTGCAGCCGCGCCGCCGTCTGTACGTCAAGGCGACCGACTGCGGCCAGGGCGGCAATCTGGCGTATGTTGTCGCTGAAGCGAATGACCGCCGGGAAATTGCGGGCATTGAGCAGGACCAGGTACTGCACGACGAACTCGATGTCGCCGATGCCGCCACGGCCGTGCTTGAGATCGAATCGTCCGGCCTCGCTTCTATCGAGTTCCCTGCGCATGCGTGCGCGCATGGAAACGACTTCCTCTCTCAATGTATCGAGCCTGACACGCGACATCAGCGTTTGAGCCCGGATGCGCCCGAAGTCTTGTGCCACTGCCGCGCTGCCGGCGACAGGCCGCGCCCGCAGCAACGCCTGATGCTCCCATGTCCAGGCATTCTCCTCCTGGTAACGCTCGAAGGCGTCGATGCTCGTGACCAGAACCCCTTTGCGCCCTTCCGGCCGCAGCCGAGTATCGATCTCGTACATCACGCCGGAACTGGTCTGGGTCGTCAGGAAATGCACCAACCGCCTGACCAGTCGCCCGAAGAACATCGCGTTGTCGAGTGGCTTTTCGCCGTTGGTCATCTGCCGGCCGCCCTTCGAATCATGCAGGAACACGAGGTCGAGGTCCGAACCGTAGGACAGTTCGAGTCCGCCGAGCTTGCCGTACGCGATAATGCCGAAGCCCGCGGCATGCCGTTCGCCGTCGATCTCGTAGTACGGCGCGCCATGCTTGAGGGTGAGGTCGAGCCATGCAGACTCCAGCGAATAATCCAGCACCGCTTCCGCGAGAAAGGTCAGGCTGTCGCTGACCTTCATGATCGGCAATGCTCCGCTGAAGTCCGCTACCGCGATACGAAACAGGTTTGCGCGCTGGAGCTGCACGAGGGCCTCCATCCGAGCCTCGGTGTCGGCGTCCTGCAGGTGCGCAACGCGGCTTTCGAGCTCGGCCTCGAACTCGGCTTTCTCGATCCGCTCGGTTTCGACCCGTGGTTCGAGTAACTCGTCGAGCAGAGCAGGATAGCGCGCGATCTGCGCGGCGACGTAGGAGCTGCTCTCGCACAGCCGCACCAGCCGGCGCGCGGCGACCAGGTTCTCATTGAGCAGGGACACGTACGCGCTGCGGCGGAGTATCCGATTGACGACCGACAGCGTCCTTTCCAGGGCGAGGCGCGGTTCGCTGCACTGCACGACCAGCGCCAGCAAGCGCGGCATGAAACGCTGCAGCCGTTCTTGCGCGATCGCGTCGATCTTCAGCGTCGACGGAGCATTCCGGAAATCCGCGACGATTTCGGCGAGAGCAAGGGCATCTTCATGCCCCGAGAATTCGGGCGCCCATTCTGCGGCGGACGCGCCACTCTTCCAAAGCGCTGCAAAACGATGCTCGAGTTTGCTCTCGACGTCAGCTTCGCCACCGCGGAAAGCGATTGCTTCGAACTCGCGCGTGACATTGTGGCGATGCAGGTCGAGAGTTCGCGCAAGCGAATCCCAGTCCGTGTAGCCCATGGCGACGCACAGGCGTTGGCGGTCGGCGTCGTCCCTGGGCAAATCGTGCGCTTGCTGGTCGCGCATCGCCTGGATGAAGTTTTCGAGTCGCCGCAGGAACACGTAGGCATCACGCAGCCTCGTCACCGCTGCACGTTCCAGCCCCCGGCCACCCTCGAGCGCAGGCAGCACGCGCAACAATGACGGTTCCCGGAGTTCCTCGCGATTGCCTCCGCGGACAAGCTGCATGGACTGTACGATGAACTCGATTTCGCGAATCCCGCCCGGCCCCAGCTTTACGTTGTCCGCGAGGTCTCGCCGCTTGACCTCCGCGGCTATCAGCGTGTACATCTCGCGCAGCGATTCGAACACACCGTAATCCAGGTAACGGCGGTAGACGAACGGTACGATCAGGTTATCGAAAAGGTCATTCGCAACCGCAGGCGGCGGGAGTTGACCAACGATCCGCGCCTTGATGTAGGCGTAACGTTCCCAGTCACGGCCATGCTGCAGCAAATAGGACTCGAGCGCCGCAAAACTCGTTACAGGTGGCCCGCTGTCGCCGAACGGCCGCAAGCGCGTGTCGACACGAAACACGAAGCCGTCGGCCGTACGCTCGTCCAGCAGCGCAACCATGGATTGCGAGAGCCGTGTGAAATACTGCTGGCCGCTCAACGTGCGCGGACCGTCGCTTTCTCCATCCGCCGGATAGAGAAACACGATGTCGATGTCGCTAGAAAAATTCAGTTCACCTCCGCCGAGCTTGCCCATGGCCAGCACCACCAGTGGAACAATTTCGCCCTCGCGATCCCTGAAGCGGCCATAGCGATCCTCGATTTGTTTTTCCGTATAGCGGGCTGCTGCGCAAAGCAGTTGATCGGCAAGCGCGGAAAGCATGCCGAGCGTCTCGGTAAGCTCAGCCGTGCCGGCTACTTCGCGCCACAGGACATGCACCATGTATCGGTTACGGAAGCGGCGCAGCTGCGACTTGACCTCGTTGAGGCCTGCCTCGCTGGTGGCCAGGTCATCAGCAAATTTCTTCAGCGCGTCCCGGTCGGGGGGCGATGCAAGCTGCTCCAGCCGATCTTGCCAGTAAGCCCAGTCACGCAGCATGGCATTGCTCGCGAATTCACTGACGGCGACAACGCGCAGTAACTGATCTTCGACGCCTGCCGCCAGATCGATCGTCCCATGCGCCTCCTCGAGCCGATCGAACCAGCGGGTCACCGCCGGACGCAGTGCCTCCGGCAGCTCGCCGAGCCTGTGTTCGTCAAGAGCCATCGGCTGCAGTCTAGCGAAACTCAGGCCCTCGTCGCGATAAACTGTAACCGTCCCCAGCCGGGCGAAGGCCATGCCTGAGAAAAAACACCTGCTCATCGTCCATCACTCGCAGTCGGGCACGACGTCGCAGATGGCGGCTGCGGTCATTCGCGGGGCGAAGAGTCCCGATATCGCGAATGTCGAGGTGCGGACATGCAGCGCCCTCGAGGCGACAGCAGACGATCTCCTCTGGTGTGACGCCTTCATACTGGGCACGCCGGAGAACTTCGGCTACATGAGCGGCGCGATGAAGTATTTCCTCGATCGTAGCTTTTACGACTGCGTGGACAGGATCGATGGCCGGCCCTACGCGCTTTTCGTCCGTGCGGGCAATGACGGCGCCGGCGCGATCAGCAGCCTGCGGCGCATTCTGAAAGGACTATCGGTGAGAGAGGTTCAGCAGCCCCTGCTGTTTGCGGGCGAATTCGACCCGGCACGCCTGGGTGAATGCGAGGAACTGGGGATGACGATGGCGGCCGGCCTCGAGGCCGGCGTGTTTTGATTCAGGCGGTCGATTTCTTCGCCTGCCCAGCAATCCCTTCCAGCACCTCTTCGAGCGGCAGCGGCTTGCCGATTGCATGACCCTGCGCGTAATGCACCCCAAGTTCCGCGACGAGCTTGCGCGTCTTTTCGTTCTCGACGTACTCAGCAACGGTTTCGAGTTCCATGACCTTCGCGACCTGCGTAATGGCTGCAACCATCGATTCCGAAATCCGGTTGTCGCAGATGTCGCGAATGAATCCGCCGTCTATCTTCAGGATGTCTACGTCAAAGTTCTTGAGGTAGGCGAAAGAACTAAGGCCCGCGCCGAAGTCGTCGAGCGCGATGCTGCATCCGTGCTCGTGCAGCGCACCGATGAATTGCTGGGCTTTGGCCAGGTTGGAGACAGCCGCGGACTCGGTGACTTCGAACCCCAGCGACGTGACAGGCAGGCCGGCGGCGGCGATCTCTTCCTCAATGAATTCGAGTATGTCGTCGTCGGAGAGCGACTGTCCCGAGAGATTCACCGAGAAGACGGCTCCGGCGTCGCGGAAAACCTCCGGGTATTCCTTCAGGCTCGCGATCGTCTTGGAGACTACCCAACGGTCGACTTGCGGCATCAGCTGGTAGCGCTCGGCAGCCGAGAAGAACGCCGACGATGGCACTGCGCTGCCGTCGTCGTCTTTCATGCGCAGCAGGATTTCGTAGCGCGGCTCACCACCGTTGCCCGTTAGGTTCGATATCGGCTGCGCCATCAGGGCAAACCCGTCGGAATCGAGCGTCTGCTGTATCTGCGCCACGAGCTGCATGTCATCGTGGCGTCGCATGATGCTTTGGTTCTGCTCGTCGTAAACTTCGATGCGATCGCGGCCGTGATCCTTTGCCGCCTCGCAGGCCATGCGGGCTGCGGTAAGCGATGCACCCTCGTCGCCCGACTTGCGATTGAATTCGGCAACGCCGATGCTGATGGTTATCTGCAGCGACTTGTCGCCCTCGAGAAAGCGCAGCGACTGTCCCTTCTCGCGCACCTTGTGAGCGAGTTCCAGCCCCTCGTCCGCGTTGGCATGCGTCAGCAGGATGCAGAAGTCATCGCCGGTAAGCCGCGACAACACGGCGCTGCGGGGCAGATCTCCATCGAGCAAACGGGCGAATCGCATTATGACTTCGTCACCGGCCCTGCGCCCGAACGTGTCGTTGACGAGCTGCAGATTGTCCAGGTCGAAGTAGATGACCTGGTGCGCGTCATCATTTGACTCCAGGCCCTTCCATGCTTCGTGCATCTGCGCCTCGAAACCGATGCGGTTCATCAGTCCCGTCATCGCATCGAAGGACTTCTCGATGACGTACTCGACCTTACGCACGATGTGCGACATGAAACGCCGGTGCGCAGTGTTGAAGGGCTCGTTGTCTACGCGACCGAGCAGCGCGAGCATACCCTCGACGTTGCCATGTTGATCCGTAACGGGACAGAGCAGGGTCTGGTACCCCTGGTCGGCAGGCGTTTCGCCGCCCTCGACCGCGGGAATCTCGAATACCACGGGCTTCCGCTTGCCTTCCAGCCGCGGCAGCATGTGGTCGATCAGGTAGCGATCGAGCGCCTTGCGTTTGACGTTCTTCCAGCTGGAGTGGGTCGCACTGATGCGAATTCGTTTCGACGGCATCAGCAGCACGCTGTAGGCAATACCGAGGAAGCGCCCGCTCTGGCCTACGAGCTGCGCAAGGCCGGCGTGACTGCGCGACTGGCTGTGAATCTTCTCGTCGACTTCGTAGACCAGCTTGAGTTCTTTTTCCACATTCTTGCCGTTCTGACGGGCGTCCTGCAGCTCGAGATCGACGCTGAGGCCTTCGCCGATCACCGCCACCGCCGGCGCGAGTATGTCGGCTAACAGGCTCGGATTGAATGAGGACGACTTGCCTGCATTGCGCGAGAACACGACGACCAGGAATCCGAGCACCGTGCCATCGTCGAGGAGCACGGGCAGGACGAGCAATGTGCGCCCGGAACTGAGCGTGCGCCTTACGAATTTAGCCTCGGGTTCGTCCCCGGTCAGGATGTCGGCGTGCAGTTCGGCAACGAACTCATTGACTTCGTAGTCGTCGGCGCCGTCGCTGCTCCAGATACAGTTGCGGTCGAGGCCATAGAAACAGAAACATTGCGCCCGGGGTACCAGCGACTGCAGCAGGTCCGCGGCCTTGCCGACATTTCGTTTTGATGTGAGGCTGTGAATGTCCGCTGCCACGGCCGTACCCGTCACGATTCAGGTCGCCTACGATGCCATTTGCAGCCGCCAGGGGCTGTGATTCAGGTCTCAGCTGAAACTATTTTTTTTGTGCTTTTTCAGTTCATTACGCGCACGGAGACCACCGGGTAACGGCTTTTGTTGCCCGACCGGCCAAAATAGTCGGCTGCGGTCTGCTCAGAGGGCGGCGAGCCACGCTTCGTCGGTACCCTCTTCCACGCCTTCGAACAGGGGCGTCGAGAGATATCGCTCGCCGGTATCGGGGAGCATCGCAAGAACGACAGAACCGTCGGATGCCTTTTCCGCCACCTCGAGCGCCGTGGCCAGCGTCGCACCTGCAGATATTCCCGCAAAAATACCTTCCTTCGCGGCCAGCTCGCGAGAGACCTCGATAGCACGTTCGTCTGTTACGGTCATCAGCCGGTCGAATATCCCGCGATCGAGTACATCCGGTATGAAGTCCGGCGTCCAGCCCTGGATCTTGTGAGGGTTCCACTCGTCGCCTTTCAGAAGTGCCGCCCCGGCAGGCTCTGTTGCAACAATAGTCACCTCCGGTCGAGCCGCCTTGATGGTTCGCCCGGCTCCGGACATCGTTCCACCCGTGCCGTATCCCGTCACCCAGAAGTCCAGCCGCCGCCCCGCAAAATCGCGCAGGATTTCCGGGCCCGTGGTACTGGCGTGATATTCGGGGTTGGAGGGGTTCTCGAATTGCCGCGCCAGGAACCAGCCATGCTCAGCTGCAAGCTCCTCGGCCTTCTTCACCATACCCGAGCCGCGCTCTGCAGCGGGAGTAAGGATTACCTTTGCACCCAGGCCGCGCATGATCTTGCGCCGCTCGACAGAAAATGAATCCGCCATTGTTGCGACGAATGGATGCCCGGTCGCGGCACAGACCATCGCCAGGGCGATTCCGGTATTGCCGGACGTCGCCTCCACGACAGTCTGCCCTGGCTCGAGCTCTCCCGCTTCCTCCGCATCGTTGATGATCGCGAACGCGAGTCGGTCCTTGACGGATCCCATCGGATTGAAAGACTCCACCTTGACGTAGACCTCCACGTTTTCCGGGGCCATGCGGTTGAGCCGCACAACCGGTGTATTGCCGATGGTCTGCAGAATATTGTCGTAGATCATCCTTTCTTGTCCTTGTTGTAGAGCCGCTGTCCTGTTGTATAGCAGAAAACGCACCGCTTGCCTCATCCATCAGAACAAGCGCTTGTATTGATCCTTATTCCTTTGTGTTATATGTAACCGGGGAGATTCGCCCGATCCTGAGCAAGAAACCGGCGCAACTTAGGGCACACCGAAAGACCGTGGACAAATGCGTTATTTGCGGGGATTTCGGAAACGAACGCGGATGAGCGTGGTCATATTCTGAAATCGCAGGTGATGCTGTCGCTCGGATGAAATTACAACAACTCAAATACTTGCTGGCGATCGCGGACAACGGGCTGAACATCACTGCGGCCGCGGAGCGGCTTTATACGTCCCAGCCCGGCGTGAGCAAACAGCTGAAACTCCTCGAGGAAGAACTCGGGCTGCAGCTCTTTACGCGTAAAGGTAAGAGCCTCGGCAGTATTACCGCTGCCGGGGAACAGGTGATCGAGCGGGCGCGGCTCATCATGCAGGAAGTGGAGAATATCCGCAGCCTCGCGTCCGATTACTACCGCGAGGAAGAGGGCGCGCTGTCCATCGCGACGACGCACACGCAGGCGCGCTATGTTCTGCCGGAAGTCATTCGGGCATTCCGTGAACGATATCCGAATGTCAGTCTGAACCTGCATCAGGGCACCTCCGAACAGATAGCGGACATGGTCGCGGCAAATGAAATCGATTTCGCGATCGCGACCGGTTCGCGCGAGTTGTTCGCAGACCTGCTGCTGGTGCCGAGCTACCGCTGGGACCGGAAGATACTCGTTCCCAAAGACCACGCGCTGACGAAGCTCAATCGCAAACTCACTCTGCACGATCTCGCCGAATACCCGCTGGTCACTTACGTATTCAGTTTCGGCGGCCAGTCGTCGCTGAAACAAGCATTCTCGAACGAAGGGCTTGAACCGGACGTTGTGTTTACCGCTCGCGACGCGGACGTCATCAAGACCTATGTCCGCATGGGCCTCGGCGTAGGCATCGTCGCGAGTATGGCCGAGGACTGCGACGACAAGAAGGATCTTACAGCCATCGATGCCGAGGGCTTGTTTCCGCGCAGCACCACGTGGATCGGTTTTCGCAAGGACGCCGTCATGCGGCGATACATGCTGGACTTCGCGCAACTGTTTGCGCCGCACGTTACCGCCAGCCAGCTCGAGGCGATGCGACTTGCCCGCACGCAGGAAGACATCGACAAGCTCTACGCGGACGCGGAGCTGCCGATGCGCGGAGGCTGTTCCGACGACGTGATGTTGGTGCAGGAGCGCAAGGCCGTCGGCGCCTGACCGGGTGAGCTAGTAAATCCGGATACCGCCGTGTCGCTTACGGCTGCGGTGATCGACCCACCACAGGCCAACGAGAAAGCCCGCGATCAGGCACACGCCGATCGCCCCGCCAACCCACGTGTACGGCAGGCTGTACTGGTAACGTTCAGCACGGCTCTGGAACCTGGCGTTGTCTTCTTCGAGTTCTTCGACGCGTGCGCGAGCAGTTTCGAGATCGGACTCCAGCGTCGCAGTCTCGGCTTTCAGCGAATCGATTACCGCTGCGGGCTCGGCAAACGCCGCCTTTGCCTCATCGAGTTCGGTTGTCAGCCGTTCGACCTCCGCCTGCGTCTGGTTAACAATGAGTTTGGCAGGGGGCTCGTAAACAACGTAGGCCGCCTTGACGTATCCCTCGGTGCCGTCCGCCAGCCGGACGTGGGCATACAGGCGGTCGCGGGACAGAATCTCGAACTCCGTACCGCTCTCGAGCGAACGGAACGGCCGGTCACCGGTATCCTCCGCCTGGTGCAGACCGAGCATCAGTCGGTCTGTAACGTAGCCTGTCTCGGCCGCCGCCATCACCGGCAGCAGCACGAGCAGCCCGAACACAATTCGCATAGCTGGTTCTCCGTTGCCCGCCGCGAGTTTACTACAGCAGCGTCGGAAGTCTTTACACTTATTGCTCGTTCAACCAGCGCAACAGGGCCACCTGTGCCTCTTCGCCCGGTCCACGGTGCACGTTCTCGTGGTTATGCAGCATCACCACGGCAAAGCGCCGCCCCGACCTCGCCTGCATGAACCCGGCGATCGCGGCAACGTGATCCAGCGAACCCGTCTTGAGGTGCGCCTGTCCCGTCAGCTGAGCATCGTCGAACTTGCGTCTGAGCGTGCCGTCGAGCCCCGAGACCGCCATCGATGCAAGGTACTCGGGCATGTAAGGCTTTCTCCAGGCAAACTCCAGCAAGGCGCCGAATTCGCGCGCCGAGACCCGAGCTTCCCGCGACAGGCCGGCGCCGTTATCGAGCATGAGCGTCGGAAACTCGATTCCGGTATCGGCCAGCCAGTCTTCGATGACCTTGCGGCCGCCACTCTCGGTGCCCGGCGGTCCCAGTACTTCGGCAGACAGGGTAAAGAGGATCTGCCGCGCCATGACGTTGTTGCTGTTCTTGTTTACCCGCGAGATGATCTCGGCGAGTGGCAAGGACTCGAACGACACGATTGGTTCCACGTCCTCGGGTGCTTTCGCGTTCATCCAACCGCCCCGGAATTCGCCACCCGATTCGCGCCACACCGAGGTGAAGAGACCATAGGCGAACTCATTGTGACTTAGCGCCGTCCGGTCCATCGCATAACTCTTGCAGCCAGTGGGAAAACGCCCGCTGAATATCATCTTGTCGATCGCTTCGTTCGCGGTAATTGTAATGCCGCGTTGATAGCCTCCACAGTAACCGCGGCGTAGTGCGAGCTTGTTTTCGACGCGCAGGTTCTCCAGCGGCGGATCGACCCAGACCCTGACCGCATTGCGATCATGATCAGGTTCGAACCAGTAACGCACGACCTTGAAGTTCATGAGCAGCGCATTCGGGGCAACGTTATAGGCTCGCAGCGGCTGGCGATCGAACTCCGCCGGATCGTACTCCCGCACATCGAAGTAGCTGTCGTCGATCAGAAGATTGCCGTCGATCGCGTGGATACCGGCCTGACGCACCAGTCGCAGCATCTGCCACACTCGTTCGGTAACCAGGAACGGATCCCCCTGGCCGCGAACCAGAAGGTCGCCGTCCAGGCGGCCGTCTTCGATTTCGCCGAGCGCAAAGACATCGGTAGTCCATTTGTACGTAGAACCCAGCAAGTCGAGGCCGACGAGCGTCGTCAGCAACTTCATGGTCGATGCCGGATTTCGCGATACCTCGTCCTGCCATCTCAGGACAACCTCTCCGCTATCGACATCCTGAACGAAGACGCTCAGCGAGTCGTGCGGCACCTTGCGAATATCAAGAATATGACGAACCGGCTGCGGTAGTTCCGCCTGTTCCGCCATTGTGACTGACATCAGGCCGCTGACTAGCAGCAAGCCGATAATTGGCCTGTACTTCATTTTGCTCTTTAGCTAATCGAGTTTTTCTGCCGCAAAGCGCGTTTGGCCGCACGTTGCACGATCCAGATGACCGCGACGATGGCGACGATTGCAATGGCCGCGATCCAATATGCACCGCTTGCCGGGCGAACGTCACCTGCGAGAATTGCGCCGAAATCATCCGCAAGGGTTCCAAGATATACGTACAGGAGCACGGCGGGCAACATGCCGAGAGCAGTCGCCGATATATAGGTCATTGCCTTGACGCGTGTCAGGCCGAACGCGTAGTTGAGGACATTGAACGGCAGCACGATAGCAAAACGCGTGAGGAACACGATGTAGAACGATTGCGCGTTAACCGCTTCGTCCAGTGCCTGCAGTTTCAGGCTGTCGCCCATGCGTTTCTCGACCCAGGATCGGCCCAGCGCCCGGCCCGCAAGGAATGCGCCGTATGCGCCCGCCGTGATACCCAGCAGCGCGAACGGCAGGCCGGGCAGGACGCCGAACAGCAACCCGCCCAGCATCATCGAAATCCAGCCCGGGAATAACGCGACGGTAGCGATCGTCACGGCAGCAACATAAGCGACGGGTACCGCGACAGGATACTGCTCGTTCAGCCGTCCGAGTTGCTCCAGCCATTCAGTGACGGGAAGAATACGAAAAAGCACCGCAAAGCCTGCGATCCCGGCCACCACCAGCAAGCGATTGATTGTTGCGCGCGTCACCCGCGAGTCCCCCTGACCGGCTTCCTGATACCGAGTGTCCGGATACGATCCGCGAGGGTCGTCGGTTTGATCCCCAGCAGGTCGGCCGCCCCACCCGCGCCGGACACCCGCCAGCCCGCCTGTTTCAGGGCGGCGACGGTGTTCTTCTTCTGAAACGCGCGCATTTCCTGCTCGGTAAGAAACTCGTCTGCGGCGAGCGTATCGGATGCCGCCCCGGAACCGCCCGATGCCGCTTCGGGCAACGACGCTTCGAGGCGCAGCACGTTGCCTCGCGACAGGATCACTGCCCGTTCTATGACATTCTTGAGCTCCCGCACGTTGCCGGGCCAGTCGTAAGCCCGCAGCTTGTTGGCTTGTCCGCGCGTCAGCGTCATCGGCTCACGTCCGAAATCCTTGCAGGTCTTGTTGAGGAACTCCTGCGCAAGCTGGATTACATCATCACCCCTGTCTCGCAACGGCGGCACTTCGATCGGGAAGACGCTCAGCCTGTAAAAGAGATCTTCACGAAAGTGGCCCTCGACGATTCGCCGCTCGAGATCCCTGTTCGTCGCCGCTATGACCCGAACGTCGACGGACCGTGTTACGTCGTCGCCAACGCGCTCGAACTCGCTCTCCTGGAGCACGCGCAGGAGTTTGGCCTGCAGTTCCAGCGGTATCTCGCTGACTTCATCGAGGAATATGGTACCGCCGTCGGCCAGCTGAAAGCGGCCGACCCGGTCCCGGTGGGCACCGGTGAACGCACCCTTTACGTGGCCGAAAAACTCGCTCTCGAACAACTCCTTCGGTATGGAGGCACAATTGACCTTGACCATGGGGCCTGCGGAACGCGGGCTGCGCGCATGGATTGCGTGGGCAACGAGTTCCTTGCCGACCCCCGATTCTCCGTGCAGGAGAACGGTCGCCGGCGTCCCCGCGACCGCCTCGACGCGCTTCAGCATTTGCCGCAGTGAGGGGCTCTTGCCGACGATTCGGCCGAGATTCATGGCTATGTTCACTTCTTCGCGAAGGTAATCGCGTTCCTGTTCCAGCTCTTCACGCAGCCGGGCGTTTTCCGCAAGCGTTTGCCGCAGCCGCCGTTCCGCTCGCTTGCGTTCGGTAACGTCTTTCGACGCCACCAGCATCTGGTCGACGTTACCCCGGCTGTCACGATGCGAAATGGAGGACATGACGATGTCGAGCACGCGCCCGTCCTTCGTCACCATCTGCCGGTCGACGTTGGTGAATTCGCCGCGATTGATCGCTTCGGCAAGACGGGTACCGGAGAACCGGCGACGATCCGATTCGCTGTAGAAATCGGTAACCGGCCGGCCGAGAACCTCTTCCCGCGTGTAACCCAGTTTTTGCAGCCAGTGGTCGGTGACGGTCTGGATATGGCCGTCGGCATCCAGCGTGTGCAGCATCGCTGGCGTCGAGCGATACAGGTCCCGGTATTTGAACGCGGCGCGCGCCTGGTCCGTGACCTCGGCATACATGGCGATCGTGCGCAGGAAACGCCCTTCGGGATCGTATTCGATGATCGCATCGGTGAGGCAGTCGACAACCTCGCCGGTCCTGGCCACGAAACTCACGAGCTTGCTTTCCAGCTTCCCGGTACGCCGCAACGCCGGGCGAAATTCTTCCTCGATGCGGCGGGCCGTCTCGGCGGTGACGAATTCGAGAGGCCGCCGGCCGATCATCTCTTCTCGCGTATAGCCGAGCCTGCGTTCGAACGCATCGTTGACATCGAGGTAGCGGCCGTCCTCGTCGATGGCAGTTGCCATCGACGGTGCCTTGCGAAACAGCCACTGGTAGTCATCGTTCCTGCCCATCCGGCAAGTGTATACGACATTTCGTAATCCTAGTTACGATTTTTCGGTAATTACGATTTTTCGTATCCGCGATGAGGACGTTAACTCATTGTTTTTTATAGTTTTCATGAGTTGGCACGGCTTATGCATTAGGTATTGGTAATAGACTTTGTCCGGCCCGCAATGGAACCCGGCTCTAGACACAAGGAGTGAATGATGAAGGACTACAAAGAGGAAGGACTTGCGCTGGCAGGCATGCTGATCGTGCTGCTCGGCGTCATGTTCGCCGCAGCGGCCACGGTCGCCTGAGGCAGCAACAGCGAAATGCCGCGGCAGCCGCCCTTGATTTCAGGAGGGCTGGCCGCACATCGATCAGGACTGCAGGGGCGGTGCCCTGGCAGTACCAATGAACCCCCTGAGGTGGGTCGCGACCGGGTATCTCTCCCCCAATAGCCCGGTCTGCAAGCCGCCTCGCACGATGCCGGCAGGATAGCCGGCTTAAGAGGACCAGGAAGGTCCGGCGGCACCCCCCTGCCGCTAATCCTGGGCGCCGGAGTCCGCTCCGTGTCGGATCGGCCCGCTTGATCGATTATCGAATTAAGCAGCTCCGGCGCCTTCTTTTCTTCCGGAATATCGCGGTGTTCAGTGCTCAATACGATCGCGATGGCGTTCGGCCCGCTTCGCATGATTCCTGGAATTCTGGGTACTGATACTTTCGCGCACTCTGCGCAGCCAGAGTCGCGCCCAGGCAAATTCGACACCAAGTATGGCGAGCCCGATCGGTATGACGATGAGGCCCGGACCCGGCGTAACCAGCATGACTATGCCTAGCAGCACGACGGTCGATCCCACCGCCAGCACGGCTATGCGGCGGGCGGTTCTGTAAGTAAGATGCGCGGCTTTCCGAATCATGATGATTTCCGGGAATCATGCCCGTCTGGAGATTACCATTTATCCATGCCCTGTAATCTCTGTGTCGCCGCCGTAAAATGACCGCATGCTGACCCATCTCATTCTGTTGCCGGCCCTGTACTTCGTGTTTACCGACATCGACCGGGTTCGCGTGCATGCCGAACCCGCCGTGGCCGTAATCCCGTTACAGCAGGGCGGTCGCAATCTCGTGCGTTTGCCGGACGTCGAATTCCGGCTCGACATCTCCACGTATTGTGCGAACGGCGGTCGACCCGAGTCTTTATCGATCACTGTCGCGGACACGCAAAGAACCCTTCGCGGCGAAGAACTGCAGGCTGCCAGGACGGTAGATGTTTCGGTGCGCGTCCCGGCCAGACAGATCGCACCGCTGGCGTTGCGGGAATTCTGTATCGACCCGGTATTCGAGGGTGAGTCGGTCTTGATTAGTTCCGCGCTGGCGGCGCAGGTTTCGCTACGATGTTCGCGGGCTGACGATCAGTCGATCGTCTTCGCGGCCGAACCTCTCGACATCCGGGTGGACTGTGTTCGCGATGCGTTGACGGCAGCGGAGCCTGTTGGAGACTAGTCGGAGCTGGCGGCGAGGCGCTCGCGAAGGAAATTCAGGGTCCTGTTCCACGCATCTTCCGCGTACCCGGCATTGAAGTTGTTGCCGCTGGGGTTGGCAAACGCGTGGCCGGCGCCTTCGTAAATGTGAATCTCGTAGTCCTTGTTCAGGCGTTCCAGCGTCTCTTCGAAGCGCTGCACGGATTCCAGTTTGATGCCGCGATCCTCTGATCCAAACAGACCCAGTATCGGTGCCTCGAGTGGACTCAGCCTGGTTTCGTCGTCGGTCACCTGACCGTAATAAATGACAGCAGCATCAAGGTCCTCGGGAAAAAGCAGTGCTGTGTTGAGTGACCAGCCGCCACCGAAACTCCAGCCGAGCGAAGCAATGCGCGGCGCGCCTGCAGTGTCGTTCACGAATGCGTATGCCTGCTTGATATTCGACGTAACGGAGTCGCGATTTTCCACCGCGCGCAACATGAGCTGCCTGGCCACTTCGGGATTCGTCGCAGCCTTGCCTCCGAAGAGATCGACGGCCAGCACGATGTAGCCCTCTGCCGCTAGCCGCTCCGCCATGGCGCGTATATTGTCGTTGAGCCCCCACCATTCATGGATCATGATGACTGCCGGCAACGGTTCGATCATGTCGGCCGGGAACGCGAAATGGCCGTAGACGAGCTCGTTGTCGACTTCTGCATAAGCGAGACGTTCGGCCGTTACCTCCCGGCCTGGTTCGACCTCGGTGGCCTCACTCGGCTCGGCCGTGTCGTCCGCGTGCTCGCGCGCCATTGCCTCCACGTTCTGGACGGCAGCAGCCTGCTCTTCTGCATCCGCACCCGTTTCCGTACGGCCGCATGCGGCGACGGCGAACATCATGGATAGCTGGATCGCGAGCATCGTGCCGCGTCCGAGTGTGCAGTAACTCATAAAGCGATTCCGGACCGTTTCGCCCAGTGTAATGGAAAACGTGTGCCTGTCGAAGAACTCGCGGTCACATCCTGCCCCGATTAAACTGCCCGGGTCTCAGGGATTGGCGCGGGGCTGCCGCATGACACTGCTTCAGGAATCCATCATTTATCTGCTGGCGGCGATCATTAGCGTACCGATCAGCAAGCGCCTGGGATTCGGCTCCGTACTGGGCTACCTGTGCGCCGGAATCCTGATCGGCCCGTTTGGTTTCGGCTTCGTGCACCACGCGGAACACATCCTGCACTTTGCCGAGCTCGGTGTCGTGTTCCTGCTTTTCATCATAGGCCTCGAACTCAAGCCGACGCGACTTTGGGTCATGCGCAAGATGGTCTTCGGCCTCGGCACCGCGCAAGTCCTGGTCAGCGCCTCGGTCATTGCCGCGCTGGCCTGGCTGTATGGCCTGGGCGCGGAAGCCTCGATAGTCATCGGCCTGGTACTGGCCCTATCGTCCACGGCATTCGTCCTGCAGATGCTGGCCGAGAAGAAACAACTGGCGACGCAATACGGCCGCGCGGCCTTTTCCATCCTCCTGCTCCAGGACCTGGCCGTAATACCGCTGATCGCGATACTCCCGTTGCTTGGCGCGCAGGCGGGCGCTGACAGCGGCTTCGACATCACGGAAGTCGGGATAATGATCGGCACGCTGGCGCTACTGATTATCGGCGGCCGCATGGCACTCAAGCCGGTTCTGTACACGGTTGCAGCCGCAGGAATCCCGGAGCTGTTTACGGCCACCGCTTTGCTCGTCGTCATCGGCTCGGCGCTGCTCATGGAATTTGCGGGCATGTCGATGGTACTCGGCGCGTTCATTGCCGGCATGCTGCTGGCGGACTCCGAATACCGGCACCAGCTGGAAGCCGATATTGCGCCGTTCAAGGGATTACTCCTGGGGCTCTTTTTCATCGCCGTTG
>JBFEXY010000014.1:0-18827 GCA_041562415.1 Woeseiaceae bacterium | reverse complement strand
GTGTCCTTGTCGAACATCGCGCTCTGGAAACGCGCGTAGGGACACATGTACTTGCAGACCTGCTCGCGCATGTAGCCGGCGTTGCCGTACGTGGCGAAACCGTAGAAGAGCGTCCAGAACATCGCCCAGCCACCGGCGGAAAAGGTCAGGAGTTCCGGCCCGAGCTCGCGAATCGGCACGAAAAAGCCGACGAAGGTAAAGCCCGTCCACAGGGAAAAGGTCACCCACAGGAATTGCTTGCTGCTTTTACGGCGGAGCTTGTTCCAGCTCCACGGTGCCTTGTCGAGCTTCATCCGCTGTGAACGCGTTCCCTCCGTCCATTGCTCCATCCATATGAATGCTTCTGTCCACACCGTCTGTGGGCAGGCGAAGCCACACCATACGCGTCCCAACAGTGCCGTGAAAAAGAACAGGGACAGCGCTGCGATGATGAGAAGCATCGCAAGGTAGGGGAAGTCCTGTGGCCACAGAGTAAGTCCCAGCAGATAGAACTTGCGTGCCGGAAGGTCGAACAGGACCGCCTGGCGGTCGTCCCACGTAAGCCACGGGACGAAGTAGAACAGGCCGAGCAGGATGATCGTCGCAAGCTTCGACAGGCTGTCGAAGCGCCCCTTCATTTCGCGCGGGTATATTTTCTCCGCGCTGGCGTACATCGGCGCTCCAGGCGCCTTGTTGGTTTCCACGTCAGACTTCATACGCGGCGTTTCTTGTCGCGTTTTGGCGCCGTGCGCACCAGCCAGGCCGTGACGGCACTCGCCAAAGCCGATAGCACCCAGAAAAAGAAAAAGCCGGCGGCATAACCGGCCTCACGGCCGATGTCGAGGTCCTCGTCGAAGATGCCGGTCAGGTCGACGGGATCGAACAAGGCAAAGAACAGCATAGTGCCGATGGCGGCGCTGAGGAAGGATATCCAGACGACGATGGCGATAGCCTGCCGATTGCGGCTCCACTGACGGGTGCCTCGATACTCTTCCTGAATCACGTTGCTGCCTGCTTTCCGAGTGGTCTACTCCCCGTTGCCGAGGCTGTTGACGTAAGCCGCCAGGATCTTGGTGCGATTGTCGCCGAGCAGTTCCCCGTGTGCCGGCATTACGCCGTTGCGGCCATTGACCAACGTATACCGGACGTCCTCCGCAGAGCCGCCGTATAGCCAGTTGTCGTCCGTCAGGTTGGCGGCGCCGAGCATCTGGTTGCCCTTGCCCTCCATGCCGTGGCAGGCGCTGCATAGCGCCACGAACTTGGACTGCATCGCCGACGCAGCTTCGTCAGCCTCGACAAGGCCGCTCAGGCTACGAACGTACGTAACCATGTTGTCGATGGCTTCGTCGCCACCGAGGGCGGCGCCGAGTGCGGGCATCACCGCATTGCGCCCCTGCTTCAGGGTCATCGTGAGCTGCTGCTCGCTGTTCCCCCAGGTCCAGGTGTCGTCCGTCAGGTTCGGGTAGCCGGGCGCACCGCGAGCGTCCGAGCCGTGGCAGGTCGTGCAGTAGCTCGCATACAGGCTTGCGCCGAGCTTCATGGCATCGGGGTTCTGCGTCAGAGCTTCGAAGTCCATCTCGGCATAACCCGCGTAGATCGGCTCGAAGCGTTCGGCGGCCGCCTGTTGCTCGGCCTGATATTGCTTCTCCTGCGACCAGCCCAGCATTCCCTCGAAATTGCCGAGGCCGGGAAAGGCGATCAGGTAGCCGACGGCCCAGAACACCGTAATGAAATAGAGATACAGCCACCACTTCGGCGCGGGATTGTTCCACTCCTCCAGGTCGCCGTCCCACTTGTGGCCGGTGAGATCCTCATCACTCTTGCCTTGCGGCCCCTGCTTGGCCGACCATCCGATCAGCCAGATACACCAGATGATGAATAGGATCGTGCCGGCAGCAACGAACCAGTGCCAGAATGCAGGCATCACGTGTTCTCCCGCGTGTGATTCGCAATATCTTGGGTAATGTAATGATCGTCTTCGAGCGGCCGGCGGGCGCTTTCGTCAAACTCCGCCGTGCGATATCGGCGCCAGGCGAACACGCTCAGCACCACGAAGGCCAGCATCGTGATTGCCGTGATAATGCCGCGTAATTCGTTAATATCCATCGAGCGGCCTACCGGCGGTTGCTGCGGTTGATGCCGAGGCCCTGCAGGTATGCAACGAGCGCATCCATCTCGGTCTTGCCATCCACCCGCGCAGCCGCGCCTTCAATCTGCTCGTCCGTGTACGGATCGCCGAGCATCTTCAGCGTGCGCAGCTTTGCCGTAACCAGGTCGGGATCGACCATCTGCTCGTTGAGCCAGGGATAACCCGGCATGTTCGACTCGGGCACCAGCGCGCGGGGATCCTCGAGGTGCAGGCGATGCCAGGCGTCGCTGTAACGGCCTCCTACCCGTGCAAGGTCGGGCCCCGTGCGCCGCGAACCGAACTGGAAGGGGCGGTCGTACACGGACTCGCCGGCGGTCGAGTAGGGACCGTAGCGTTCGGTCTCGCTGCGGAACGGGCGCACCATCTGCGAATGACAGCCGTAGCAACCTTCACGCACGTAAACGTCGCGGCCGGCAAGCCGCAAAGGAGAATACGGCTCGATGTTTTCCGCGGGTTCCGTCGTCTCGTCCGAGACCATCAGCGGCAGCAGTTCGACGAGACCACCGATGCTCACGGCGAGCACGATGAGCACCATCATCAGATTTACGCTTTTCTCAATTACCTCGTGACGCATGAACGGTCTCTCCTTTACGCCGGGTCGAGGACGGCTACGGGAGCCGGCTTCTGCTCACTGACGGTCTTCCATACGTTGTAGGCCATGATGAGCATGCCCGTGAAGAACACGAGGCCACCCAGCAGCCTGAATACGAGGTACGGATCCACCGCCTTGAGCGATTCGACGAACGAGTACGTCAATGTGCCGTCATCGTTGACCGCACGCCACATCAATCCTTCGGTGACGCCAGCGACCCACATCGGCACGATGTAGAGGATTACACCAATGGTCGAGGTCCAGAAATGAACGTCGATCAGCTTGGTGCTGTACATGCCCTTGCGGTTATAGAGCCGCGGGATCAGGCAGTACAGGGAGCCCATGGTCATCATCGCCACCCAGCCGAGCGCGCCGGAGTGCACGTGGCCGATCGTCCAGTTGGTGTAATGCGACAGCGCATTCACTGTCTTGATCGACATCATCGGCCCTTCGAACGTCGACATGCCGTAGAACGACAGCGCGACGATCATGAACTTGAGAACGGGGTCGCTGCGCAGCTTATGCCAGGCGCCGGACAGCGTCATTATGCCGTTGATCATGCCGCCCCAGGACGGTGCGAGCAGGATGATCGAGAACACCATGCCCAGCGTCTGCGCCCAGTCAGGGAGCGAGGTGTAATGCAGGTGATGTGGGCCTGCCCACATGTAGACGGCGATCAGTGACCAGAAGTGAACGACCGACAGCCGGTAGGAGTAAACCGGGCGCTCGGCCTGTTTCGGCACGAAGTAATACATCATGCCCAGGAACCCGGCAGTCAGGAAGAAACCGACGGCGTTGTGGCCGTACCACCACTGCATCATCGCATCGACCGTTCCGGTGTAGATCTGGTACGACTTGGTCAGCGTGACCGGCACCGCAAGGTTGTTGAAGATGTGCAGAATCGCGACCGTGATGATGAAAGCACCGTAAAACCAGTTGGCGACATAGATGTGCTTGACGCGTCGCCGTGCGATCGTCATGAAAAACACGATCGCGAACGCCACCCATACCACGGCAATCAGCAGGTCGATCGGCCACTCGAGCTCGGCATATTCCTTGGACTGCGTAATGCCGAGAGGCAAGGTAATGGCGGCGAGCACGATAATGGCCTGCCAGCCCCAGAACGTGAATGCAGCCAGCTTGTCGAAGGCAAGACGGACATGGCAGGTGCGCTGCACGACGTAGTAGGCGGTCGCGAACAGCCCAGAGCCGCCGAAGGCAAAGATCACTGCGTTGGTGTGCAGAGGACGCAGCCGGCTATAGGTCAGGAACGGCAGGTCGAAATTAAGTTGCGGCCAGATGAGCTGCGCGGCGATGAATACGCCGGCGAGCATTCCGACAACGCCCCAGACGACTGTCATGATCGCAAACTGGCGTACAACCGTGTCGTTGTATTGAGCTTTAGTGTCCAACGGACGACCCCTGTAGCTGATTGTAAGAGCACTGGATCCGGGGCATTTGAGCGGCCGTGGACTGCAGAATCGTCCCGGCCTTTTTCGATGTTTGCGGCACCCGGCGGGCCAAGTATATCCCCAGAGTCCGTGCGCACGCTAACAGTGAGCCCCCCGAGGGCCCCATACGTAACTATACGTATGGCATTCGGCGGCCGGTCCGATGCCTGATTGGAGGCTGTTTTATCCGGGAACCCCCTTTATAATCGAGGCCTTACCGAATTCCATGTGCCCCCCGATGTCCGCCAGCAAACTGCCCGCCGAGGTCGTTAACGAACTTCTGCACGCCGCCGCCGACGCAGCGATCGTGACTGATGCAGACGGCCGGATCGTGTTCGCCAACCGGGGCGCGGAGTCCCTGTTCGGGTATCCGGCGGAGGAACTGGTGGGCAATCCCGTCGAAATGCTGATGCCGAAAGAACTCCGCAACCAGCATGAGGATTACCGTAGCCGCTACAAGGCCTCGCCGCGCGCGAGGCCACTGCTGTCGGGACTCGACCTTTACGGGCTGCGCAAGGACGGCAGCCGGTTTCGCGCAGAAATTGCGCTGACGCCGGTCAACACCAATGCCGGCCTGCTGGTGGCAAGCACGATTCGCGAGGTGAATGCCGGGGACGAGTCTGAAGCCTACTTTCGCACGATGCTCGAAACGGCCCCGGACGCAATGATCATTGTCGACGAGCGCGGCCGGATAGCGATCGTCAACCGCCGTGCTGAAGATATGTTCGGCTACACACGTGCTGAACTCCTCGGACACGAAATCGAGATGCTGCTTCCGCAACGCCTGCGCCAGGTTCACCTGCAGCATCGCGGCGGCTATGCCACGAACCCGGAGCTGCGGCCGATGGGGCCGGGGCTGGATCTTTTCGGGCTCCGCAAGGACGGCAGTGAATTTCCAGTCGAGATCAGCCTGAGCCCGGTCGAGACATCGAGCGGCACGTTCGTCTCGAGCGTAATAAGGGACGTCACACAGCGCCGGCGCATGGAGCAGGAGATTATTGCGGCGCGCCAGGCGGCCGAACGGGCGCAAAAGGCCAATACCGCCTTCCTCGCGGCGGCCAGCCACGACCTGCGCCAGCCCGTCCAGGCCCTGAGCCTGCTGAATGGTGCGCTGCGCCGGACGGTAAAAGACGAGCGCGCGCTGGAGATGATCGAAAGCCAGGAACATTCGCTAACCGCGATGACGAACCTGCTGAACTCGCTTCTCGATATCAGCCGCCTCGATGCGGGTGTGGTGACTCCCGAGATCGAGGAGTTCCCGATGCAGCGCGTTATCGATCGCCTATCGGCGGAATTCGGCCGCCAGGCCAGCCACAAGGGATTGGAGTTTTCCTCGGAACCGTGCGCGGCAACCGTGCGCAGCGACCCGAACCTGCTCAGCGAGATCATCCAGAACCTGGTGTCGAACGCGATTCGCTACACGAATAGCGGCAGTGTGCAGATGATCTGCGAATGTTTGGGCGACATGTGCCGGCTGGAAGTGATCGATACGGGTATCGGCATTGAAGCGGACCAGCTCGAAGCGATCTTCCAGGAGTTCCACCAGACCAAGACGCCCGGTTCGAGCACGGAGGGCTTCGGGCTCGGACTCGCCATCGTGCGGCGCCTTGCGGATCTGCTCGGCCACGATGTTGGCGTCGAATCCGAGCCCGGTAAAGGCTCGATGTTCTACGTTTCCGTACCCACCGTGAGCGCGCCGCAATGTGCGTCAGGCGAAGTTCCTGCGAAAGCGGCTGCCGCCGAGGCGGGCGGGGCAGGCACCGTCGTGCTGATCGAGGATGACGTAAACGTCGCTAACGCCTGGGGCCTGCTGCTCGAGGCCGAGGGCTACCGCGTCGCCACGGCGAAGTCTGCCCCGGAGGCCAACGCGATCATCGAATACCTGGATGACGTACCCTCGCTGCTTATTTCCGATTTCCACTTGCTCGACGGCTCAACAGGCGTTGAGGCCGTTATGGGGATCCGTGCTCATTACGGTGTGAACATCCCCGCGTTTATCGTCAGCGGCGACACGTCAAAAGTAGTGAAGGAAGCTCGCCCGGTAGATAACTGCACGCTGATGAGCAAGCCCGTGAATACGAGCCGGCTGCTCGCGGCGGCGCACGTCGCCACGAAGACGGGTGCCGTGCCGCAGGACTGAGTGCGATTCATTGGATCCCGTTGTCTGTCTCCAGGTCGATGCTTTCACGGACCGGCCGTTCAGAGGTAACCCGGCTGCGGTTTGCCTGCTGGAAGAGGGGCGCGACAGCGAGTGGATGCAGGCCGTCGCCGCGGAGATGAATCTGTCGGAGACCGCGTTCGTGTGGCCGGTCGGCGACGGGTTCGATCTGCGCTGGTTCACACCGGCCGTCGAAGTCGATCTATGCGGTCATGCGACACTGGCTGCGGCGCACGCGCTGTGGTCAGAGGGACTCGTGCCCGGCGACGGCCGGATCTCGTTCCAGACACGGAGCGGCCTGTTGACCGCGGCACGTCGTAGCGACCTGATCGAGCTCGACTTCCCGGCGACGGTCGCGAGCCCGGCGAACCTGCAGGCGGATCAGATTGCCGATCTCGGCAACGCGCTGGGCGTCGAGCCGGACTACGTGGGCCGATCGGTTTTCGATCTCCTGGTTGTTGTGGGCGCCGAGGACGTGCTGAGAGGCCTGCGCCCTGATTTCCCGCGGCTGCGGGAACTTGCGGTACGGGGCATAGCCGTGACGAGCAGATCCGGCGATCCCCGCTTCGATTTCGTCTCTCGGTTCTTTGCGCCCGGCGTCGGTATCGACGAAGATCCCGTCACCGGGTCGGCGCATTGCTGCCTCGGCCCGTACTGGTGCGAACAGCTGGGTAAGACCGAAATGAAAGCCTTCCAGGCTTCGCAACGCGGCGGCGTCGTCAACGTCCGCGTAGCCGGCGAGCGTGTATTACTCGGCGGCCATGCCGTCACCGTTTTCAGGGCCGAACTGACGCCCGCCGCCACGGCGTAATTCAGGACTACGGTATTTACGTGAGCCAGCTGCCGAACGGCGGTGATCGCAACGTCATCCTGGTCGTGCGGTTCGAGAGTGCAGCCGACCTGCAGCCGGACAAAGCAGAATACGAAGCCTTCATGAAAGCGTGGGGCAAGGAAAACCAGGAGATATCTGACAAGATTGTCCGGACCTATCCGGATGTCCGTACGATCACGGGTGAGTATCTTTTCAGGGAAGTCACTTTGAAGTAAGACCATCTGGTAAAGGCGAGCGCTCCTGTTCCAGGGGCGATCTCGCCTGTGCTGTTCGCGTTCAGCTCGCGAGGAGAGTGATCCAGCTGGCGGGTGATTTCGACACAGCCGCACCTACGATGTAGGCGAAGGCGGACAGCGCGCCTACAAAGGCGACCTGCCGTATCGGCATGGTTGCGCCCCGCCGCAGCGCAATTGCACCAAGAACGATATAGGCCACGAGGCCTGCAAACTTCGCGAGCAGCCACGGGCTCTGCATGACGGGCAGGGCAAGCTGCAGAACAAGTGCGATACCGGTGATCAGGAACAGCGTATCGACAACATGTGGCGCTATGCGGAAGACCTTTCGATCGAGCAGCGCAGAGCCCGACATCATCCACAAGCCCCGGAGCACGAAGCCCGAAATGCTAACGATCGCGAGGGTGAGATGGGCGTACTTCAGCGGCAGATACATTGGCTTTGGGCGGGTTCCAGGTGGAGTAGGGGAAGTTACGTATGGTCTTCCGCCTATGGTTTGGCATCTTAGCACCGAGGTTATTTTCGCCTTCAAGAGTTGTCAGGAACTACGGCGCGAATGCCCGATTTTCTCTCCATGCCCGCTATGCGCTGCATAGTGGGCTTTTTTTTTGTCCTCGTTTTGCCAGAGCCGTGCTTCTCGAAGCGCGCCGTCTTCGGGTGGGACGACTCGTTCAGGCCGCTTCGTGAGCGTGCTGTTCGACCGGCGTCTGGAACCAGTCCGGCTTGATAATCAGCAGGTCGCAGGGGAGGTATTCCAGGGTTCGTTCGGCCGTAGCGCCGATAAACAGGCGTTTCCAGCGATTGCGCGATACGGCCCCCATTATCACGGCCGCAGCCCCGAGTTCCTCGGCCATCATCGGCAATTCCTCGTGGGTCAGGCCGGCTACGAGGTGTGACTTGTCGTCGTCGATGCCGTGAAACGACGTGATCTCGTGGAATCGTTTCTGATGGTCTTCGTGCATCTGCTGTTCGATTTCGTCGAACGGTAGCGAGACCGGTATGTAGGCGTTTGCCGTTGCGGTCGCGACCGCGATCCGCGGGTCGTAGGAATGAAATGCGTGGACCCGTCCCCCGACTTTTGCTGCGATGAACTTGCTGGTATTCAGGATCTCGTCGTCGAGCGCCGCGGGCTTGTCATGCTCGTTCATCGGATCGATCGCGGCAATGAATACCGGTTCATCCTGCAGATCCACAGGTTTGACCAGCCAGAGCGGCGCAGGACAGGTACGTATGAGGTTCCAGTCGGTGTTCGTCAGCAGTGCGCGAGCGACCGCCGAGTGATGATGAGTGTCCTTGACCACCAGGTCGGCTCCGGACGAGACCACATGGCGCACGATGCCCTCGTACAGCGGATGATCCCAGACCGCGGAGGTCGTCACGACGACGCCGTCGGCACGCAACGGCTCGGCCATTTCCTCGAGGTGCTTCGAGTGACTGCCGATTACCTCGTTGCGGGCTTTCTCCAGCGAGGGAGAGTCGAACAGGCGGTCGCCGCTCAGGTATTCGTTGTAATAGCAGACGAGCAGTTCCAGTTCGGCACCGGTTCTTTTGGCCAGCCACGCAGCACGATGCATGCCCGGCTGTTCTTTTACAGTCGGGTCGATAACAGACAGGATCTTCGATAGCTCATGCATTGCCGCACCCTGTTGTTGTCAGGACAGGATAGAAATATTCTTCGCAGAAATCGTAAGTCCGCTTGGTATCGCCTTCCATAAGGCGTGATGCCTAGCGTATCTCGGATTTTACGTACGGCTTGATAGGTGGATTTACTGATACGGCTCCCTTCCCAATACGCTTAGATTATCGACAGAGAAATCGGGTTCTGGAAGCAGTGCCCAGGGGAGGTTTTTGCCGATGCAGGCTCACTCATACGATGCTCTCAGGGAGCAGCTCGAGAAAAAGAAGGAAGAACTGACTGTTCGCCTCGAGCGCATCACCAACAACCTGCGTCGCGGCTATCATCCCGACTCCAAGGAACGCGCCAAGGAACTGGAAGACAGCGAGGTTGTCGATGCCCTGGGTAACGAGGCGCGTGCCGAACTCCGGAATATTTCTGCTGCGCTGCAGCGCATGGAGGCCGGCGAATACGGGATCTGCGTGGAATGCGGGACCGAGATCGAGCACGGCAGGATCCAGGCCCATCCTTACGCGCATCACTGCATCGATTGTGCGCGCCTCGAGGAGGAGCGCAAGGCGCGTTACTCCTGATGCATGTGCATCTTGACGAGATCCGCGAGTGATCTCGCCTGCATCTTCTCCATTACCCGTGCGCGGTGAATTTCGACCGTCCGCTGGCTGACGCCCAGTTCGTAAGCGATCACCTTGTTGGGTTTGCCCGTGACGACGAGGTCGAATACTTCGCGCTCGCGGTTCGTTAGCCGCGCAATCCGTTCCTCGACCTCGGCATGTTGTTGCTGCTCTTCGCGCCGTTCCCGGTCGGTCTTCAGTGCCTCGCGGATTCGGTCGAGGAGATCCTGGTCCCGGAACGGTTTCTGGATGAAGTCGACGGCGCCCTTCTGCATCGCCTCGACTGCCATGGGCACATCGCCGTGTCCCGTGATGAAAATGACCGGCAGGCTGTTGCCACGCTTCAGCAGTTCTTCCTGCAGTTCGAGACCGCCGAGGCCCGGCATGCGGATGTCGAGCACCAGGCACCCGGGGCGTTCCTCGGTAAACTGTTCGAGAAATTCGTCGCCGGAACCATAGATCTCGTGCCTGAGGTTGACGGAGTCCATCAGGGCCTGCATGGCAAACCGGATTGCCGGGTCGTCATCAACTATAAATACCGTTGCCGCTTGCTCGGATTGCTGGCTCATGCTTACAGAATGGTCTTTTTTTCGAATTTCATTGGAAAAGTATACAGCCTGAATTTCCTGCCGACCCGATTGGACCAGAATGGGCGCGATTTTGCGAATTTTTGCACGACCCTACGAGCCCGGTGACCGCTACCTAGTCAAGACGCTTCGTGAAGCGTAATGCGGCGCCAGTCATGGCCACCAGCGCGAATCCGAGCAGATAGCCTACCTCCCGGTAGAGCTCGCCGATGGGGGCCTCGCGGAGCATGATGCCGCGCGCAAGTCGGATGAAGTGAGTGTTCGGCAGGACTTCGCCCAGCCACTGCGCGACGAGCGGCATGCCTTCGAAGGGGAACATGAAGCCGGACAGCAGAATCGATGGCAGTAGGATGAAGACCGTCATCTGCATGGCCTGGAATTGCGTACGGGCAGCGGTCGATATGAACAGCCCGAGTGCAAGATTCGCCGCGATGAATGCGAAGGCAGCGAGGTACAGGTCGAGGATGCTGCCGCGCACCGGGACGTCGAACAACATCCTGCCGACAGCGAGGATCAGGGCGAGCTGCAGCATGCCGATCAGGATGTAGGGAACGACCTTGCCGATCATGAGTTCCGCCGAACTCACGGGAGTATTAATGAGTAACTCGAGATTGCCGCGCTCGCGCTCGCGGACGATAGCGACGGCCGTGAACAGGATCATCGTCATTGTAAGGATCACGCCCATGAGCCCGGGCACGATATTGACCGGCGTCCGCCGCTCCGGATTGTAGTACGGCCGTACTTCGATCACCTGCGCCGCTGCGTCGGTGGTGCTTGCATCGAAGCCGAACGGCATCGCGCGCAGCTGGTTTGCGACGCCCAGGATCGTGGGATCGCTGCCGTCGACCAAAAGGTGCGACGCGGTGCGGGTCCGATCGACGATACGGCGATCGAAGTCGTGCGGAATGTGTACGCCGATCGAAATCGAGCCTTCACGCAAGAGGGTCTCGAGCTGTTGCGGAGATTCCACGCGAGCGACAATGTTGACGACCTGCGTCTGCGCGAGTTCGGCAACGAACTGGCGTGACAGATGGGTATCTGACTGGTCGGCAATAGCCGTCTTCAGGTCGCGGACGTCCGTGTTGATGGCGTAGCCGAATAGCAGCATCTGCATGACGGGCAGGCCGACGACCATGCCGAACGTGAGCCGGTCGCGGCGCAGCTGGCGCACTTCCTTCAGGAGAATCGCGAAGATTCGGGACAGCGACTTCATGCTGCCTGTTTCCGTGGTTTCAGCGTGACCGCGACGAAGACGTCTTCGAGCGTAGCCGATGATAGAGCCGCCTGCGCGTCCAGGCCGGCGCTCTGCAGCGCCAGGTTTACCGTGCGCTCCGGGTCATCGTGAGCTTCCGGTATGAGTACGCGAAGCCTCACACCCAGCTGAGTCACGCTTACGACCTCGGGGATCGTCGCGATTACTACCTGGGCATGATACGGGTCGTTGGCAACGACCTCGACCACGTGCATGCCGGTGCTTGCCTTTAGCTCCGAAGGGGTGCCGTCCGCCACCTTGACACCGTGGTCGAGGATCGCGAGCCGGTGGCAGCGTTCAGCCTCGTCCATGTAGTGGGTGGACACCAGAATCGTCGTGCCGGCTTCAGCCAGCCGAAACAGCGCCGCCCAAAAATCGCGGCGGCTTTGCGGGTCGACCGCGCTCGTCGGCTCGTCGAGCAACAGCAATTCCGGACGATGCAGCACGGCACAGGCAAGGGCAAGGCGCTGCTTCTGGCCGCCGCTCATGGTGCCCGCAAGCTGCTCCTGCTGGTCGCGGAGGTTATAGCGCTCGAGCAGCTCCTGGATTCGTGCCGCGCGCTCGCGTCGGGGATACGAGTAGATCGCACCGATAAACTGCAGGTTTTCGACGACGGTCATGTCACCGAACAGCGAAAACTTCTGCGTCATGTAGCCGATTCTCGGCTTGAGCCGCCGTGCGTCGCCGGGCACCTCGGTATCGAGGACGACAGCATTGCCGTCACTGGGCATCAGCAGGCCGCAAAGCATGCGTATTGTCGTCGACTTGCCCGATCCATTCGGCCCGAGGAAGCCGTAAATCTCCCCGCGCGGCACGTCGAGATCCAGCTGGCTGACGGCGACGAGATCGCCGAAACGCTTGGTGAGCCCGCGTGCTTCGATCGCGAACTCCCGGTTCATTGGCCCCTGTCCGGCACCAGCAGCTCCACCTCGACCGGTACGCCGTCCGGGAGTCGTTCGCGCTGAGCCTGGATATCCACCTTGGCGAGATAGGTGAGCCGGCCACGGTCCCGTTCCGTCAACGCAAAATACGGCGTGAATGCTGCCTCGTGCGCAACCCAGCGAACCCTGCCCTCGATGGATGCATCGATCCCGTCTACGGCAATCCGTGCCCCTGTGCCGGGCCGCACATGGGCGCGCAGGCGCTCGGGCACATAGATCCTGGCGTAGGGCTGACTGCCGCCAAGCATCACGGCTGCCGGCTGCCCGGCCGGCGGACGCTCGCCAGGCTCGAAAAGCCGGCTGTCGAATATGCCGTCGACCGGGGCAACGAGGCTGTGGCGTTCGACGTCCACGGACGCGCTGTCGCGTCGTGCCTGCGCCTGTTGCAATGATTGCTCCGCCTGCGCGAGCTCTTCGACGGTGGTGCCCGCGAGCAGCTCCTGGAGTTGCGCGCGGCGGAGTTCCAGGTTTGCTTCCGCGGCGTCGAGTTCGGCTCTGGCGCGGTCGCGCGTTTCCGGAGACGCGAGTTCCTTTTCCAGCAGATCTTTCGCCCGCTGAAATTGCGCGCGCCGGAACTCGACGTCGCGATTGGCACCGGCGAGGTTCGCCCGGGCCTGGGTTATTTGCTCCTGCCTCGGGCCCCGAACCAGTTCGTCGAGCCTTGCCTGGGCCTGCCCGACGGCCGCTTCGGCCTCGCGCATACGCGCGCTGGCACGCGTGGCGTCCTGGCGCAGGATGAGCTGTCCTGCCGTTACGGATTCTCCCTCCGCGACAAGGATCTCGAGTATCGGTTCGTTCACCTCCGCGATGAGTTCGATCCGGTCGGATGCCAGTTCGCCGACAACCACGTTGAGATTGTCCGAGTTGTTGCACGCTGCCAGCATAAAGGCAGCAAGAAGGGCGGTGACAAAGTTTCCTGGACGCATCCGTTTGCTCCGGTTATGCCCTGATGTAGGTGAGAATCATGTCTATGTGCGTCTCGATCAGCTTGTCTGTATCGAGCGAACGGTCTGCGAATACGATGCCCCAGACGATCGACATCATGACCGGTGCCACGAAAAGCTGCGGCAGCTCGTTGACGGCGCTGCGCCGAAACTCGCCATTCGCAACGCCGCGCTCGAGCAGCTGCCGGAGCGCACCCAGCCCACGCGATGCCACGTTGTCCCAGTAGTAGTCGACGAGGTCGGGGTGCTTCGGCGCCTCGGAGATCATCAGGCGGATGACGATGCTCGCGGGCGAGCCCGGCAGGCGCTGCATGAAAGCGAGCAGGGGCCCGCGGATGAAGGCCTCGGCACCGAGGTCCGAGCTGTCCAGCGTGCGGGTCAGTTCATCGACGCGCGGGGTGACGACGCTGCGGATAACCGCCTTGAACAGCTCCTCCTTGGTTTTGAAATAGAGGTACAGGAGACCTTTGCTGACGCCGGCCCGGCGAGCGACTTCCTCGACCTTGGTGGCGGTGAAACCCTTCTCGGAAAACGCGGCGAATGCTGCCTCCGTGATTTCCTGCGGGCGGTCTTCTTTGCGGCGCTGGTAACGTGGCTGGCCCATGCCGACCTCTTACTGACTAACTGGTCAGTAATTATAGTTAATGACCAAAAGGTCAGCAAGCTTTTTCGGGTCGCTGGCCACGGACATTCCCGCGGCCTGTCCAGTCCGTCATAATGCGGCCCCATGTTTACCTACCTCGATCCCGCCGTTCGCAAGCGCCTGGTTGCGGAAGGCAAGCTGATCCGCGTCGACCGTGAAGGGCGAAAGCTCGATTCGGACGAGAAGGGCGGCGGCCAGGCAATCAGCATTCTCGGGCCGATTCCGCTGCCCCTGCAGCTGGGCGGCCTGCGGCTGCGGGTCACCTGGTATGCCTGCGTCCGTAATACGGAGTTGTCAAAAGTCCAGGAGCTGGCAGATCAGCTGCGTGCACAGCACACGCAATCGCTGTTTGCGAACCTCGCGTCGTCGATGGCCGTGAACTGCGTACTCGTCATCGGCGATCCCGACAAGTGGACGAACCCGCTGATACGGGTGCATTCCAGCTGCCTCACCGGTGACGTATTCGGTTCGGAACGTTGCGAGTGCGGCCCGCAACTGCAACACGCACTCTCTGCCATTGCCGACGACGAGCAGGGTGGAATGGTCGTGTACATGTCCGGGCACGAAGGTCGCGGCATCGGGTTGTGGGCCAAAGCGGCGACCTACCTGTTGCAGGATGCGGGAGAGAATACTTACCAGGCTAACCGCTCGCTGGGGTTGCCGGACGATTCGCGGGATTTCAGCGATGCGGCGACGCTGATTCGATACTTCTACGGTGAGAAGCCGTTTCGCCTGCTGACGAATAATCCGAAGAAACTCGAAGATCTTGCTGCGCACGGCCTCGATGACGTCACGCCGGTCAAACATATCATCGGCGTGACAGAGGCAAATCGCAGCTACCTCGAGGCAAAAAAGGGATGGGGTCACAGGCTCGACCCAGAGGATCTCGACTAAGCACGCAGCGGCCGGCCGCAGGCTACTGCCGCCAGAGGCGCAGGTTCCTGGGCGTATTCTCGAAATTCGAACGGAAGGGATTGATATCGATCCCGCCACGCCGCTGGTAACGCGCATAGACGGTCAGTTTCTCGGCGCCGCAGCGGTCGACGATGTCGACGAACATGCGCTCGACGCAGTTTTCGTGGAAATCCCGGTGCTGGCGGTAGGAGACTATGTAGCGCAGCAGCGACCCGCGATCGATCCTGGGTCCCTCGTAGCAGACCAGCACGCTACCGAGGTCCGGCTGCCCGGTCACGGGACAAAGACTTCGTAGTGAGTCCGAATACAGATCTTCGCTAACCAAAATGTTCGCATCGCTGTGCAACAGGTTTGCGTTGACCTCCCACTCCGTGCAGTCGGCGCGGATGAGGTCGAGCGACTCGCCGGGCAGCCGCTGCAGGCCGCGGCCCTGGGTGGCTCCTAGCGTGTCGATCCGGACCGAAACGGCCGCGCCGGTGCACTTCCCGAGATCCGCTGCAATGAGCTCGCGCACGGCGTCGGGCGATGCGAACTCGGACATGGCGAAGGAGCCGAGGTAGAGTTTCATCGATTTCGATTCGACGATGCCCGGGGAGTCCGCCGGGATGCGAAATTCTGCGGTGGCCGACCGTGGCTGACCGCGCTCGTCGAGCCATGTCAGGTCCCAGGCGTTCCAGATGTCGATGCCCGAAAACGGCAGGGCCGCGCGAAGGCCAATGCGTCGGCGGTTATCGGCCCTTTCGATACGGCACAGCGTATCCGGCGCATAGCGATCCGGATAGCTGCTGGTTTTTCCGAGTGGCAATTCAGTCATGGTCGTCGTGTACAATACCGGCCCGTTCCAAGCAAGTGTTTTAATGAGCCCGTCCAATCAAGTAAGCGGCGAAGACCGCGGTTACATCATCCCTATCGGCGGCGGCGAAGAAAAGCTGCACGACCCGGAAATCCTCGATAGATTCGTCGAGATTTGCGGCGGCAAGAATTCGCGCATCAGCATTATTCCGACCGCGAGCGAAGTCGAGGATACCGGCCGCAATTACGAAAAGCTGTTCCGCCGGCTCGGCGTGAAGCACGCCAGGGTGCTCGCGTTCGAAACACGCGAGGACTGCCAGTCGAGCAGCGAACTCGAGTATATCGATAGGTCGGACGGCGTATTCATGACCGGCGGCAACCAGTTGCGACTGTCGACGACCATCGGTGGCACCGAGGTCGCACAACGCATACGGCGGCGTAATGCCTCTGGCATGCACGTGGCCGGGACGTCGGCGGGAGCGGCATTCATGCCCGAGCACATGATTGCAGGCGGCATCGAGGGCAGCACGCCGCATCCCGACATGGTGACGATGGCGCCCGGGCTCGGCCTCACCAACAAGTTCATCGTCGATCAGCATTTCCGCGAACGCGACCGACTCGGGCGCCTGCTCACAGCGCTGGCTTACAATCCGTTTGCGGTCGGTCTCGGCCTTGACGAAGACACCGCGGCATTCATACGCCCCGACGAACAGCTGGATGTCGTGGGCAGCGGCGGTATCACGGTCATTGATCCGACGGAACTGAGTTATTCTTCCATGGACCAGGCGCGGCGGGGGGATCCCGTGAGCCTGATCGGCGTAAAGCTGCACATCCTGATCGCGGGCGGGCACTTCGACGCAGCGACACGAGAGGCAAGTGCCACGCGCGCCGGATAGCAGTACGACAGGACTAAAACAATGAAAATCGTCAGCACCAACGTCTACGTTGGTCCGAATATCTGGGCCCACTTCAGGGTCATCCGTCACATCATCGACCTCGGCGAGCTCGAGGCGTGGCCCACCGTCCGTCTCGGCGACGCGTTTATCGAGCCGCTGCTCGCGGTCCTGCCGGGTCTGCACGAACACGGTTGCTCCTATAAGGAGCCCGGCGGGTTCGTGCGACGCCTGCGAGAGGATGAGGGCACGTGGCTGGGGCACGTCATGGAACACGTGGCGATCGAATTGCAGAACGTCGCTGGCTCGCCCGTTACCTATGGCCGCACGCGGTCGATCGAGGGACAGCCGGGCTTCTACAACATGGTGTTCCAGTACAAGGATGAGGCGGTCGGCCGTGAGGCGAGTGTGCTTGCGCTGAAGCTGTTGCTGAGCCTGCTGCCAGATGAAATAAAACCCGATGACGCGCCGCCGTCCGACTGGGACTTCGTGCAGGAGCGCGACAGCTTTATCCGTTACGCGCAGGCAAGGGCGCTGGGACCCAGCACCGCGTCGCTGGTGCGCGCGGCGGAGGAGCGGGATATCCCGTGGCTGAGGCTAAATCGCTATAGCCTCGTACAGTTCGGGCACGGACGCTACCAGCAGCGCATTCAGGCGACCACGACCGGGAAAACCAGCAACATTGCGGTAGAGCTGGCGGGCGACAAGGAAGAGACCAACGGCATCCTGCGCGACCTCGGACTGCCGGTGCCGGAGCAGCGACTGGTACGCGGAGGACAGGATGCCGTGCGCGCGGCGAAAGCCATCGGCTTTCCGGTGGTCCTGAAACCGCTTGCCGGCAACCACGGCCGCGGCGTATCGATCAACCTCAGGACTGCGGAAGAGGTCGAAGTCGCGTTCGAGAAAGCCAGGGAACACGGGCGCACGGTTATCGTGGAGAGCCACATCGAGGGCTATGACCACCGCCTGCTGGTCATCGACGGCAAGCTCGTCGCAGCGGCAAAGCGCGAACCCGGCCATGTAATTGGAAACGGCGAGCAAACTATCGAGCAGCTCGTGGAAATCGTCAACCAGGACCCGCGCCGTGGTGTGGGTCATGAAAAGGTCCTCACGCGCCTCGAGTTCGACCACCAGGCGGAGCGACTCCTGAAGAAGATCGGTTACGACAAGGACACGGTGCCGGCGAAAGACGAAATCGTCTATTTGCGTTCCACCGCAAACCTTTCGACGGGCGGTACAGCCATCGACGTAACGGATACCATTCACCCCGATAACCGCGAGATGGCGATCCGCGCGATCAGTGCGGTCGGCCTGGATATTGGCGGCGTCGATTTTCTGACGAAAGATATAACGCTGTCGTATCGGGAAGCCGGCGGCGCAATCTGCGAGGTCAATGCCGGTCCGGGCTTTCGCATGCACGTTGCGCCGAGCCAGGGAACGTCAAGGGACGTCGGCGGCGCGGTCGTCGACATGTTGTTTCCTCCGGGCATGCCGAGCCGCGTGCCGATTGCCGCGGTTACGGGCACGAATGGCAAGACGACCACGTCGCGGATGCTTGCCCATATCCTCAAGCTGTCCGGGCACACGGTCGGATTGACGTCGACCGACGGCGTCTATATCGACGGCAAGCTCAGCGTCTCGGGCGACATGACCGGCCCGACGTCGGCACAGATGATTCTTCGTGATCCATCCGTGGATGCGGCCGTCATGGAGACGGCGCGCGGCGGGATGTTGCGCAGCGGCCTGGGGTTCGAACGCTGTAACGTTGCCGCCTGCCTCAACGTATCCGCCGATCATCTCGGCCTGCGGGGCATCGACACCATCGAGCAACTCGCGGAGGTCAAACGCGTACCGATCGAGATTGCGACGGACGCGGCCGTGTTGAATGCAGACGATCCGTTATGTCTGCAGATGGCGGACTACACGGACGCGAGTCGCCTGTCCTATGTGACGATGAACCGGTCGCACGCACTGGTGAAGCAGCACATCAATGCAGGTGGCCAGGCGTTCGTGCTGGAACAGGCGATGAACGGTCACATGATTACGATTTACGATGGCGAGACGCACACGCCGCTCCTGTGGACGCACCTTATCCCCGCCACGCTCGAGGGGCGCGCCATGCACAACGTGCAGAACGCCATGTTCGCCGCCGCGCTTGCTTACAACATGGGCATCGGGCTGGAGGACATCCGCCACGGCTTGCGCACTTTCGATACGAC